>DATGGW010000534.1:0-3757 GCA_035308345.1 Ktedonobacteraceae bacterium
TCTCCGTTGCCTGCAGCAGGTAGGTATGGGCTTCGTTAAGCGCTGATGCTTTTGTGACATCCGTACTGTCAGGCGCGGAAAGAGGCACGACGCTTGTGAGAAGCAGCGTCCCCTGACCAGGAGCAGCCAGCGCTGCTACCAGCATCGCCGTTGGCGTGATGGCAGCTTCCGCGAACTCGGAGCCATCGAGGGCCACCAGGGCTATGATCGAACGTAACGGGCGCAGCGGATCGGGATATGCGCTGTCTGGCGTGCCGCCATCCTCATGCAGCACCAGCACAGGCGTCTGGCTGGTGCGCGACACTCTTTGCGCAACGCTGCCAAGCACCCAGCGTTTGAAACCGGTATCGCCATGACTGCACATCACAATCAGATCGATGTGTTCTTCGCTGGCGATATCCTGAATGGTTGCCGCTGCCGTGCCAATCACTACTTTTGTTTCGACTTTGACTCCCGCCAATTTTTCAGATTGGCGCGCTTCTTCGATATAGGCTTGCGCTCGCGCCTGCTCCGCGTTCAGCGCCTCTTCTGCCAGCATGGGGGCCGGAGGTACATATGACCCGTAAGAATAAGAGCTGTAGGCTGTCGGCGGAATGCCTATGACCTGTAACAGAACGATAGCGCCATCGGAAGCGCGGGCCAGGCGCGCGGCTACAGTCAAGGCGCGCTCAGCGCGTGGAGAGCCATCCAGAGGGACAAGTATACGCTCAAACATGATTAAACTCCTTTATGTTTTCTGATCCCCCACCTTTTAAATGATTTCTGAGCGAGAATACTGAGCAATATACACGTATGATCTTTATACTAAGCGTTTATGCGCCGAAGTTATTATGCCGAAGTTATTATATAGTAGGAAGTTTGCTATAGCAATACGGCTTTCTTGACAAGCAAGCAACTACCATCTACACTTTGATTCAAAGCGATGAGCCTCGTTTTTGATTCACCTGGGGAGGGAACATGAGCTATGGTTCGTAAAACTGATGCCATCAAACAGCATTTTGCAGACGTTCTGTTTGATCATCTACCACTTGGCATAGCTTTGTTTGATGCACGGGATTTGCGCCTGCTTATCGCCAACTCACTTTACCTTAAGTCCCTCGACATCTATCTCGACCCGCGTTGGCGTAATGGAAAGATCATTGGACATCCCCTAACAGCCTGGTTGCCCAATGCAGAATCAGCCGAAGTCATCGCTCTTTTCCGTTCAGTCGCAGAGACAGGTACACTCTATCGCGAAGATGACAGCGCCTTTCCTTTCCCCATGTACGGCATGACCTACTGGAACTGGACGCTGGACCCGGTATGTGACACCAGTGGTCATACTATTCAACTACTCTTGACTCTGACGGACACCACTGCGGAAGTACTGGCTCGCCAACAAAGCGAGCAAGCCCAGGAATCTCTCGCCTGGACAAGTCGCTCACTGGAAGCGGAACGCCAAAAATTAGAGGTTCACGCTCGCCTGCGCACTATTCTTGACCAGTTGCCGGAGGGTATTCTCCTGGTTGAAGCTTCCGATGGCTTCATCAGCTATGCGAACGCTGCTGCTGCTCATATCCTGGGTGTCCCCATAATGGGCCTGGTTGGTGTGCCATTCAATAGTCATTCTAAGGATTATTCACCAATATATATTGCTGGCCGCCCCATTCCTCCATGGAATTTTGCAGTCGTTCGCGCTTTATCTGGAGAGACAGTCAAGGGTCAGGAAACGATGGTGACAAAGTCAGATGGCAGCAAAGTGGTGACGCTCAGTTCTAGCGCGCCTCTGCGTAACGAAGATGGGATCAAAACAGGAGCTGTCATCGTCTTCCAGGATATCACCAAACAGAAAACTATCGAAGAACAAAAGAACGAGTTTATCTCGATTGCTGGCCATGAACTGCGCACACCTACTACCGCTATTGTAGGCTTTGCAGAAATCTTGCAAATGAAAATGACGCTAGAAAATAGCTCCGATCCAATAGCTCAACGCGCCATTGCCCATATTGTTGAGCAGGGTGAGCAACTCACGCGGTTGATCGAAGAGATGCTCGATGTTACGCGCATTGAAACCGCGCAATTGCCATTGCACCTCGGCCAGTATAATCTGGTCGACACACTTATTCATGTCATCGAAAGTCAGAGCATCACGACCAAGAAACATGACATCCGTCTAACGGTGCAAGGACTTGAAACTCCAGATATATTGATGGGCAACTTCGACGAAAATCGCATGATCCAGGTAGTAAACAACCTCATTAGTAACGCTATCAAGTATAGCCCTGCCGGCTGTGAGATCGAGGTGGGCTTAAGATACACCCCACAGCAACCCGGTGAAGCGCTCATCTGGGTCAAAGACCAGGGCATTGGCATTCCTGCCGGTGAGCTGCCCTACATCTTCGAGCGCTTTCGTCGTGTAAGCAGCCTGGATCATTCTATTAGTGGCCTGGGGCTGGGACTCTACCTGGTTAAAGAATTAGTGACACGTCATGCAGGCCGGGTCTGGGTTGAAAGTACCGAGGGCAGTGGGTCGACTTTCTATATACGCTTACCGTTAAACAGAAATCGACAGACGTCCTGATCCTGTGTTATTCTAAGGGTAAGGTTCATTATTTTGCGCGAGCGACCAGGGCGGGGACAAGCCCCGCCCGTACCCTACACGAACGGGACACCCACTCGTCCAGGGTAGGGGTGTGCCCAGCCCCCGTGCCCTTGGTCCCCGCCCTGGCTCATACAGTTTAATGCAAAATAATGAAACTCACCCTAAAATAACATGAGCTTGCAATTCTACAAACTATATGCCAAACTACTATTAGTTACTAACGTCGAGTTAGTGTTTATAAGCAGGAGCTACTACTATGGAAACGAATTTTGTCCCTGGGCAGGAAGTCACAGGACTAAAAGATAAAGATGTATCATTGGAAGAATCGGCCCAGACGTGGCCTTTACACCGCGTGGGTTTGCGCGTGCAGGATATCGCAGCGTGTGTAGATTACTATACGCAGCTGGGTTTTACCATCATCAGGGATGAGCGCGACCAGCAGGGTGGCGGCAGCGTTGGCCTGGGAGTTGGCGCCCAGGAAATACTCTCGCTGCGCGCATTTCCAGGCGGTCATCCCCGGCCACGACACACGGCCGGCCTCTATCATTTCGCGCTGCTGGTCGGCGATGAAGTCGAACTTGGCTCTTTTCTAAAATATCGCATCGATCGACATCTCCCGATTGATGGGGCATCCGATCACCTGGTGAGCCAGGCCCTGTATCTCAACGACCCGGAAGGGAATGGTATCGAGGTGTATGCCGATAGGCCGCGCGAGACGTGGCAGTTCTCCAACGGTCAACTGAACATGGGCACGCTGCCGCTCAATGCGCCTGCGCTGCTGCAAAAGGCGCAGCCCTTCAATGGCTTTTCTACCCGCCTGCGCCTTGGACATATGCACCTCAACGTGGGCAACCTGGAGCGCAGCATGGCTTTTTATCAACCTCTGGGCATGAATCTGATGGTTGGTATGGCCGGCCAGGCCGATTTCCTTTCCTGGGATGGCTACCATCATCATCTCGGCATCAATCTCTGGGCGGGACGCAATGTACCCCCGGTTGAACCCGATGTCTACGGCATCGATTTCTATGAAATCAAGCGTGAAGGACTCGCTCCCGCGACCATGCAAGACCCCGATGGCGTGACAGTGATTGTGCGATAATATGTCCGGTGATTACCGGTAAGTGTCGGGAGATTCTTCGCTGCGCTCAGAATGACAGGCAAGTAAGCTGTCATTCT
>DATGGW010000535.1:0-8428 GCA_035308345.1 Ktedonobacteraceae bacterium
TGATTTGCCTGCTGTTTGCCAACCTGGTCAACGCGCTCTGGCTGCTCATGACACAACTACTCTGGGGAGTATGCAGGCTTGTTTTTCCCAATAAAAAGAAACAAAGGCATATCCAACATATCTTCGTGCTGATGTTGGAGAACAGGTCGTTCGACCATATGTTAGGCCTGTCGAACATACAAGGCATCGATGCTATCAGCGGCCAGCCAACGGCCATCAAAGGATTGAACTCGAATAATGACTGGAATGCAGACCTTGACGGTCATAAAATAGCTGCCAATGCACCCGCGCCCTGGGCCATGCCCCACGATCCCGGCCATGAGTTCGAAGATGTGAGGGAGCAACTCTGCGGAAAGGGAGGCGATTACCCTGAAATCAACAACAGCGGATTCGTGACCCGCTATAGCCAGATTGATGCTGGCCATCCGGGCGATATTATGAAATGTTATTCCACGGAGCAACTGCCGGTACTCACCACGCTGGCAAGGGAATTTGTGGTGTGCGATCACTGGTTTTCATCGATGCCGGGACCAACGTGGCCGAATCGCTTCTTCGTGCATGCGGCGTCATCAGGAGGATTAGATCATAGTCCGTCACGACTGGATGTTGCCAGTTCCATCCTCTTCGATGGATATAAATTCGAGAACGGGACGATCTACGACCGGCTGGACGACGCGGATTTAAGCTGGACGATCTACAAAGGCGACGCTTTCCCGCAGTCCCTTGCGATCAGTGGTATGAATGTACGCGCGCTTGAGGGGCGCTTCAGAGACTTTAAGGACTTCAGCAGCGAGGTTGGCGATGCCCGCTATGCCACGTGCTACACCTTTATCGAACCGAACTATGGGCATGCCGCGTCGGATTTTACCTGTGGCGATTCGCAGCATCCACTGGACGATGTTACACGCGGCGAGAAACTCCTCAAGACGGTATACGAGACGATTCGTAATTCGCCGCACTGGGAGAACAGCGTGCTCGTGATCCTCTACGATGAGCATGGAGGATTCTATGATCATGTGCATCCGCCTCAAAGCGTGGCTCCCGGCGATGCCATCACCGACCCGGAAAACAGCCGCTATGCCTTCGGTTTCACGCAACTGGGGGTGCGGGTCCCCGCTATAGTGGTATCTCCCCTCATTCCCAAAGGGTTAATCGATCATACGAGTTATGATCACACGTCAATACTGGCAACGGTAGAGGCGAACTTTGGGTTGCAGCCCTTAACTGAGCGTGATAAGCATGCAAACACGCTGCAGCATCTCTTCTCACTGACAACCC
The DNA here is from genome assembly GCA_035308345.1 of Ktedonobacteraceae bacterium. Lineage (GTDB taxonomy): Bacteria > Chloroflexota > Ktedonobacteria > Ktedonobacterales > Ktedonobacteraceae > CF-113. The sequence goes on from DATGGW010000535.1 coordinate 1,279, forward strand.
CCATGATGAATGCTCCCACCACGATGCCTGAGCCAGCCAATTCAGGGATACGCTGTGAAGACAATACGGAACTGTCCGCAGACGCCGCCAGGGCGGCCGAACCGGTAGATTCCTCGCGAGAAGGATTCTTGCATGTTGCCTTCTTACGAGATGTGCATGCATCGTCTCCAGAGGAAAAGGAGCAGCGGACAGCAAAGTATTTGCATATACGCTCGCGCCTGGAGGCGAAGCAGTATATGGAGGAAGTGCGCCAGAGGGTCGAGCCAGAGACGACCAGGTAACAAGAAGCATGCGGTGTGATATACTCATCTAGTGAAGTATGGGGGGGCATGTCCCCACCCTGGCATCTCTATTGCCCGGAGGGCATATGGTCAAGAATGCAGAGCAGAACGCTCGAACGCTAGCCGATCGTCGCGCTGCTGGCAGGGAGCTTCGTAACAAGATACCCCGTTCAAGCCATGCCGGGTGGACACCGGCTGCTGACCGCCCTGATCCGCTGAGCCTGCTGGAGGAACAGAACCGCTCCAGGTTGGCATACCTGGTGCCGCTGCGCTATCAACGAATGATGGCCTCGCCTTTTACCTTTCTGCGCGGGTCGGCGATTGTGATGGCGCAGGACCTGGCTGCAACTCCTGTCACCGGAATTCAGGTGCAGGTCTGTGGTGATGCGCATCTCTGCAACTTCGGCATCTACGCCACCCCGGAACGCACCCAGGTCTTCGATGTGAATGATTTTGACGAGACGCTGCCAGGTCCATGGGAATGGGATATCAAGCGGCTTGCCGCAAGCATCGTTGTCGCCGGGCGCGTGAACGGCTTCCCGGCAGTTACGAACAGGCGGGCTGTCTTGAATTGTGTGCAGTCGTATCGCGAGCACATGTGGAAGTACAGCGAAATGCGCCATATCGATGTCTGGTACTCCCGCATTGATTACGAGAGCTCGCTCCAATTTGTGCATCCCACGTTTCGCTGGTACATCGATAAACAGCGCGAAAAGTCCCGCCAGCGCTCTAGCTTGCAGGTGTTTCCCAAACTCACTATGCAAGTCGATGGTCAGCACAAGTTCAAGGACGACCCGCCCCTGATCGCACACCTCGATGATGAAGAACTCGCCCACCAGTTGCGAGGGCTGGTGGATGCCTACCGGCCAACGGTGCAGGAGGACCGGCGCGTGCTTCTCAGCAAATACAACTGTGTGGATGTTGCTCAGAAAGTTGTCGGCGTGGGCAGCGTCGGTACGCGTTGTTACGTTGTCTTACTGCTGGGGAACGACAGCGGCGATCCACTTCTCTTGCAGATCAAAGAAGCGCAGGTCTCGGTACTCGAACGTCATCTCGGCCAGAGTGCCTATCCCAATCACGCCCAGCGAGTGGTGTGCGGGCAACGTCTCATGCAGGCGGCCAGTGATCTATTTCTTGGGTGGACAAGACTGGATACCACCGACTTCTATATACGCCAACTACGAGACATGAAGCTGACGGTGAATATCGAGACCCTGATCCCAGATGGCTTCATTGAGTATTGTCGATTCTGTGGATGGGCTCTTGCTCGCGCCCATGCCCGTTCCGGCGATTCCGCGCAAATCAGCGGCTACCTGGGTAGAAGCAACGCGTTTGACCGCGCGCTTGCAGCTTTCGCCGAGACCTACGCAGACCAAACCGGGCGCGATCATGCCGCGCTGGTGCGCTGCTATCCAGGCCAATCAGGCATTTGTTGAGAAGGATTACTATGTACGCCACAAGCCTTCACTGCTTTTACTGCAGCGCGGATTTTCCCTTGACGCATCGCGGTTCCTGCACGATCTGTGCTAAAGTGGGTGAGGAGAGCGCATTAAATGAGACCCTCGGTGTGCAGTATAATGTGGCAGCCATCAAAAGCCAGCTTGATCGAGAAGAACTGGCGCGCCGTCCGGGTGGTTTGTGGCGCTATCGCGAACTGCTGCCTGTGGTTGATCCAACCTTTCGCATCGATCTGGGAGCAGGTGGTACGCGACTGGCGCCCCTCACGCGCATTCCCGAGGCCAGCGCGGGCAACAGGCTCTTTATGAAGGTGGAGGGATCTAATCCCAGCGGTTCGTTCAAGGACCGGCCTATCGGCGTAGCAGCCAGCGTCGCCTTAGAACAGGGAGCGAGGGGTCTGGCCTGCCTGACCTCCGGCAACATTGGCTCGGCCATGGCGGCCATAGCCGCGAAGGCCGGGGTCTCCGCGCTCGTCCTGTTACTAGGCGCTGCTGGCCTGGCTGATCAAGGAACTTCGGTCAATGTAGAGAAATATGTGCAGATCAGCGCGTACGGAGCCGAAGTCGTCACACCTATCGGCAATCTGGGTCAGCTCTATGCCCTGGCCGATCGCATCGAGGCTGAGCTGGGCTGGTCGTTTATGCACAATGTGCAGGCCTACCAGAGCGATGGTGATAAGACCACCGCCTTTGAGATCTGCGAGCAGCTTGGCTGGAGAGCGCCCGCCGCCGTCTTTGTGCCGACCGGTACAGGGACGAATCTATTTGGACTGTGGCAGGGGTTCGTCCTCTTCAAAGAGCTGGGATTTATCGACACGCTGCCACGCATGTTTGCCGTTCAGCCGCTAGGAGCTGCCTCGCTGGCAGCCGCCTGGGAAGCTCACCAGACGATTCCTGCTGTACTACAGCAGGTCGAACCAAATCTTGCGCCACCCATCAGCCATCGCGTCAGTGGTTACCATGCCTTCAAAGCAATTCAGGAGTCCGGGGGAGGAGCTGTGGCAGTTGCTGATGCAGACATGCTCGCAGCATTGAAAGATCTGGCTTCTTACGAGGCCATCTATGCTGAGACGGCCAGCGCAGCCGCGCTGGCCGGAATACGCCGCGCCCTGGCTTTGGGTCTACTCAGGCAGGAAGAGACTCGCCAGGTTGGTATTGTTGGCATCCTGACAAGCCACGGCTTGAAGAATAGCCTGGCTCTGACCCAGGTATTTACACCGCCGCCGAAGGTAGACGGGACGTGGGAGGCGTTACGAGATTTCCTCCAGAAGGACCGGCAAGGAGGAAAGGAGCACATCTATGGCCGAGCGCAGTCAACCCATCCAGATTGACGCCTCGCTGTTGCAAAAATATGGAGAAGCCCTGGGTTCCATTGGCTGGCAGATCGAGGGTGGTATTGTCCGACCGGTGTACAGCGCTGCCTGGGTTCAGGCGCGCGGGCAACTGGCTGAATGGATGCGTGCAGCGGGGCTGGACGTGCGCGAGGATAGCGTGGGCAACCTCTTTGGAAGACTGCGCGGCGCAGATGAGAGCAGAACGATCCTCACCGGCTCTCATCTCGATACGGTGCCACTCGGAGGCAAGTTCGATGGTGCATCAGGCATCCTGGCGGGGCTGGTTGCCCTGGTAGCCCTACGCGAGCAGGCAGGGCAACCGCGACGAACACTGGAAGTGGTGGCGCTGTGCGAAGAGGAGGGAAGCCGTTTCCCGGCTCACTACTGGGGCACACGCGGCATACTGGGTCTAATCCAGGCCGATGAACTGGAGCACTTGCGTGATGACCAGGGCATGACCATATCTGAGGCTATGCGTGCCGCTGGCCTGTCTCCTGAGCATCTTCGCGAGGCTGTACGGCACGATCTGGATGCTTTTATCGAACTGCATATTGAGCAGGGCCGCATCCTGTTCGATGAACGAGTTGATCTTGGGATTGTGCAGGCCATTGTCGGCTTGCAGCACCGGTGGGTAACCGTCAAGGGCCGGGCAGACCATGCAGGCACCACGCCGATGTACCTGCGGCGTGATGCGCTACAGGGAGCGGCGCAGATGGCCGTCGAGATCACCAGACTGGTTGAACAGGAAGGGCGGCCTGCCGTGGTCACAATCGGGAAGTGGGAGGTCAAACCCGGAGCGGTGAATGTCATCCCGGAGGAAGTGGGGTTTTCCATCGATTTGCGCCATCCCGAAGAAGAGACAAAGCAACGCCTGGCATCTGCTATCGGTGCTCGCTGCGCGGCTATAGCGCAGGAGCGTGGGCTTACCGTTTCAAGCGAGATCAGCAGCGATAGCCTGCCCAGCAGCATGGATCCGGCACTCCAGTCTGTGCTCATTCAGGCAGCAGAGACGTGTGGGGCTAGCTGGAAAGCGATGCCAAGTGGCGCCGGGCACGACAGTCAGGAGATGGCCCGCCATCTGCCGACGGCCATGCTGTTCGTACCCAGTGTGGAGGGGCGCTCGCATAGCGCTGCCGAGTACACTACACCGGAAGATGCCGCCCGTGGCGCAACTGTACTCGCTACGGCCCTCTATCAGTTAGCGTACTAGCACGTGAGCAAGGACGTTTGGATCTTTCGCGCTCAAGGCCACAACTGCCGAAAGCCTCAATAACCTGGGCATGCTCTACCGTACCCTGAGCAAGTATGAGCAGGCTGAGCAGTTGTTGAAGCAGGCACTGGTAACCAGTGAACGAGTCCTGGAGCCAGGGAACCCCTTCATTGCCCAAAACCTCGATATGCTGGCAAGGCTCTATTATGAACAAGGAGACAACGAGCAGGCCGAGACTTTTTGGAAGCGGTCCCTCGCTATCTATGAGAAAACGTTTGGCCGGAGCATCCCGCTACCGCCGGACTACTCAACGACCTGGCAGAACTCTCCTTTGCTCAGGGTCGCTATACACAGGCGCGGCACCTTTGCCAGAGAGCGCTCAGCATCTGTGAGAACATACTCGGGTCTGAGCATCCTGAAACGATCGTCTATCGCAAGCACCTGGCCAGCATCGTGAGCAAAATAGAGGAGGAGCAGGATAATAGTGATCATTATCCTGCTCCTCCTTCCACAACTACAAAATGCTTCCTGGGAATTGTTGCGGGACTGGAGAGGTGTTTCAGTGCTCATGAGCTGCATAGGTCTGGCCAAGAAGCGGAAAGTGCAAGGGGAGGTGCCACACATTCCTCCCCTTGGCCAAACTCAAGTCCCCATCTTTTTGTCTTATTTCTCCTCACCGTGATTTGACTCTTCTTCATGGATCAACGGCTGACCACAGTTGAAGCAATAACGGAAGTAGCCAGGGCAATGTGCCCCACAGAAGGTGCAGGTAAACCCTGACTCGTCTTCGGCAAGCAGCGTTGTTGCTTCTGCTGGCACGGAGGGAATGGCAGGTGCCTCTTCTTGTCCTTGTGGCTGTTCCCGAAGCACCCGGAGCGTTTCTGTTCGTACCTGCTCCAGGTGGAGGCCGAAGTTCACTAAGACACCAGCCGCAATGCCGTCGCCTTCTCGGAGAAGGCCTAGGAGGAGGTGCTCTGTTCCAATAAACTGATGCCTGAGGCGACGCGCTTCATCCACAGCGAGCTCAATCACCTTTTTCGCCCGTGGGGTTAACCCAACTTCACCGCGAACGATCCGCTCGCCTCGCCCAATGATAGTTTCAATGGCCTGACGAGCCTGATCGACTTCGACGCCCAGGTTTCTGAGCACCTGAGAGGCAACGCCCTCCTCTTCGCGTACCAATCCCAGAAGAAGATGCTCTGTGCCGATATAGGTGTGCTGGAAGCTCTGCGCTTCTTCCTGCGCCAAGGTCAAAACGTGACGTGCCCGTTTGGTGAACCGGTCGAAGCGACCAACCAACTCCGAGGGAGTGGTGTGTTTCTCCTGAATGATTTTGCGGATCACCTGGGCGAATTGATCAAGCGGATTGCTCGAATTGGTGCCTGACCCACTTTGCGCCTGGGCGGAAATGCGCTGCCGCTGGAGATAATCCTGTAGATCGGACGGAGCAAAGCGGTAATCAGCACCAATGCGATAGGCAGAGAGCTCACCTTTGTTTACCAGGCGGCGGATCGTGACTGGATCAACGTGGAGAAGCTCCGCGATTTCCTCAGAAGTCATGAAATGTTCCACGTGGCTCCTTTCTTTTGTACTAAGAGGTACTATAAACAACTATATATTACTATTAATACTATACATTACTTTGGGTAAAAATGCAAAGGGAACGACATGGCACAGGAATTCAGAGAAGAGTCATGAGAGGCTGAACAGGAAGCCAAATGTGAGGGAGAAGTCCTATACTGCCAGGTTGCATCATCCTGAGGGCTTGCAAGACCTTATGCAGCGTCTGCTTGCAACCGATCGGGTCGCTTGTCTGGTGCAAAAGGACTCCCGATATGGCGAAGCAAGTCGTCAGGAGTGCGGGAGAGCGTCTCAAAGTGCGTTCGGGCGTCGGCCAGAAGCGCCTCAAAGTCTTCGTGATGATGATTATGCGTAACGATGCGCCGTGAGATGCGCCAGAGCCATTCAATGCGATTGTCACGCCGGATCACATTGCTAGGTTCTGCTTCATGTCGCCGAGGTATTCTACCGGAATGCCCACGGCTTGCGTCAAAAAGTATTCGACCGCTTCGTCGCGCTTCCCTTCGGCCGAAAGCCGCATGAGATGCTCCGCGCAGTCGGCAGGTACGGGCTGGCGGCTATCATCGACAATGAGACTCGGCTCATATACCACGACTCTGGCGGTGTCCAGGGTGACAGCGGCGGCATCCAGGCTCACGGCAGCACCCGAAGAGATTCCAAAGACCATAGCCTTGCCGCCAGCGTCCTCGACCAGTGCTTGCAAGTCTTCAATCTCGCGTTCCTTCGAGAAGGGCCACGTATCGCCGCTGTCACTACATCCACGCCGGTCATAGTTGTAGACCGTGAAGTGTTTTCCAAGCAGTTATGCATCCTTCACTTCTGGTGTTTTTAACTTACGATAAACGATTAGATAACCGATCCCGTTTGTACGTCACCCGCGCGTTCGTAGGATGCGATGATAACGCCGCGCGGCGAAATTTTCGCTTCGCGCAGGGTAAATGCTGCCGGAATAGTGCCTTCGCCAAACAAGCGCTTGCCCTTGCCCAGCGTGATCGGGAATATTTTCAACCATAGCTCGTCCACCAGATCGTGCTTCAAAAGTGCCTGGATGAGGTTCGCACTGCCGTGTACCTGCAGATCAGATCCATCCTGCGCTTTCAGCTTTTTGATCTCATCGACAACATCGTCCTGCAAAAGCACTGTACGCTCCCACGTAAACTCTCTCGGTGAATGCGAGGCAACATACTTTGTGGCCTGATTAATTCCGGGCCCTTCCTCAACGTGCTGCGGCCAGTATCCCGCGAAAAGCTCATAGGTCTTCCTGCCGAGCAATAAGTCAAATGGTTT
>DATGGW010000536.1:0-2785 GCA_035308345.1 Ktedonobacteraceae bacterium
AATCAATAAGGCGACCGGGTGGGGCCGCTGCTTCAACGCGGCCTGCGAAGCGACGGTGCTGGTTGCCGAGTGGAATCGCCCTGTGGCAAAGCGCCTGATTCAATTTCATTATCAGGGGCTTACTTCAGCCGCGCTTCCTTCTTACCAACCGCCTTCAATGGAGTCGAGGCACAGACCATATATAGTCCAGCCAATGTTGCTGCCGCCGCCGAAATCGATTCCTCAATGGCAGCAGGATGAACTGCACGCTCTACATGCACTGGACGAGCGGATGCGCCTGGCGCTGGTTCAATCGCAGCGAGCGCGCATGTACCTGCGTGAGCGCGGCATACCGCTCCAGGCTGCGCTGGCGACGGGCGTTGGGTATCTGCCATCGGCGCTATTGAACGGGCCGGAGATGCGCAAGCAACGAGGTTTGTTACGCAGGTGGACGGATCGTATGCTCTTTCCCCTGAGCTCGCCGGATGGAACGGGATATATTGGGCGTTCGCTGTGGCACTGGCAGCCGGGGATGAATGAAACGATCCATAAGACGCTGCTCGAGCGGCCAGGCAGCCCCAGGAGGTGGATCAAGACCTCCCCGGCGGGCTGGTTTGGCGTGGATTTAGAGCAATTCCCACAAACCATCATTCTGGTTGAGGGCGCGTTTGATCGCCTGACGTTACTTGCCGCAGGATTCCAGGCAGCCGACATCATTGCGCTGGTCGGAACCGCCGTGCAGGTGGATTGGCTCCCTGCGCAGGTGAAAACGGTGGTGCTGGCGCTTGATGGAGACGAGGGCGGCAAAGAGGCCAGCAGCCGGCTTGCCGATCAACTGGCACAGGTGGGGTTACGTGTGCAGGTCTGCCCATTGGTGCAGGACGCGTGGGGCAAAGATTGGAACGAACGCTGGCAGCGCATGGGACGACGGAGCGTTGCCTCGGTGTTTGAGGCTTTCTCGGAGGCACGTTCCGCATGAACTCGGGACCTGGATTTTCGGATACGCAGCTCCAGTGCAACTCTTGCGCAATGCAGTCTGTAATCAGCGCTGGTGGGCGTCGATAGCCCATCAACGCCGCACGCTATAGAATTCATCAATGACCAATGAGAGTACGCACAACAGCGAGCACATTTTCATTGGCAGCGCTATTCCACTCGCGATATTCCTGGAGCTTTGGCGTCAACCGGTCACGCGGGTTCTGTATGTCCTTTAGACCTTGAAGCAGTTCGTATTGCTGCTCAAATTCCAGCGCGACGCGGCCTATGCCATGACGCTGCATAAATTCCAGGTTGCCTTTTTCCTGGCCGGGGAAATAGGTGGTAGCGATAAAGGGTTTTTCTAATGCCATCGCCTCGAAGAGCACATTCGGCCCAGCTTTGCCCATAATGACATCTGAAGCCGCCATAAAGGGGGCAATCTCCCTGGTCAATGGCAGGACGCGCAGGCGTTCAATGCTTCTAAAGCGCCTGAGCAGAGCGCGATAGGTGCCCGCCGAGAGGATGATCTGCATATCTTTACAGGCTGCCAGTAAAGGCCGCGCCGATTTCCAGTAGTCCGTTGCGCCATCGCCGCCGCCCTGGAGAAAGACGGTAAAACGCCCGGGCTCAAGGCCGAGATAGCTCAAGATCTCCTGCCGATCAACCTGGCCAGCATGGTAAAACTCTTCTCGCACAGGCCAACCTGTAAGGTGTACGCGCTGTGGATCATAACCCGCTGCCAGGGCCAGCTCCCGCGACTCGCGCGTCGGCGCGAAGCTGGCTTCAGCTTCAGGCGCGGAGAACCACGTTGCATGCACGCTGTAGGGATCGGAGAAGAGCATAGCAAACGTGATAGCAGGCGCGTGCTTTTGCATCACCAGTTTCACCGAATGCGATAGCAGCGAGTGGGTTGTAATCACAAGATCAGGCCGCGTCTCGTCCAGCGCGCGCTTGAGCCTGCTCTCGATGAGCGAGGCAACAGAACGCTCCGATGCAAGCGCCTGCCGTGGATTATTGCTCAGGTGAAATTCAGCGGCCCAGAGCCACAAGGCATAGTGGCCGGCGAAACGATATTGCAAATGAAAAAAATTTGGCAGCATGTCGGCAATGGTCACGCTGTAGTGGTCTGCGAGCATATCGCGCAACGCATCAGCAAGGCTGAGGTGTCCGCCTCCCGTGCGGGCAGTGAGTATCAAGATTCTAGGGTGATCGGGCATAGAAGTTTTTTCCTTGAAAGTTCTTTTATTATTGTTGTGCTGCTATATCCTACCACATGCCACATCTGCATCTACATTTACCATAATGACAACACACCTGAAGAATGATATAATAAGAACGTAAGTTCTATTCTTATGACGGTTTACTAACCAATTGTGTTGGCTTAGAAAGCGAAGACCCATGCTGCGAGATGTGATGCGCGAGACACAGGAGTTTCCCAATTTTATCCAGGAGGATGGCAGCCACCTGGATGAACTGCCACAACGTTTTCAGCAAGCATTCCTGCAAGGATTGCAACAGGCGCATAAAGAGATGGCACAGGAATGGCGTCAAACCCTGCTCAAGATTGTCAGGATACGCTATCCACAGGCCCAGCGACTGGCAAGAAAACAGACGCAAGAACTGGATGATACGGACATATTGCGAGATTTGATCGTGAAAATGAGCGGCGCGCGATCAATTGAAGAGGCTGTGACGCACCTGCTTGAAGTAGAAAACGAGGACGAAGAGATGTAGGGGACAAGTCCGACCCCTACTCTTTAAGCAGAATCTGCAGGTCGCCGGTCAACTGTGGGACGGTGAAGTCATTATCCAGCAGGACGCGCTCGCG
>DATGGW010000537.1:0-2607 GCA_035308345.1 Ktedonobacteraceae bacterium
TAAACGCAATTATCTCATCCTTGAGGCACAGGAAAGCCCCGGCTCTTTTTTCTTGAGTTACCCGCGCAGCCGCAACCTTATCTCTTTCAATAAAGTATTCTCGATCTACGATGACCCGGAGATACAGTTGCGCTGGGACTGGAATTCCCTCCTGACAGATAATTATAGCGCTCTTTTCAGAGATTATAGTAAAGACTTCTATCCAAAGGCTGACGATATGGTGCGCTACCTGCACGCTTTCGCGGCGCATGCTGCGCTGAAAATACAGTACACTGCGAGAGTGGTGCGTGTTGCACGCGGAGTATACGAGCGATTCCATGTCACGCTTGATAGCGGCGCGGTTTACTCGAGCCGCTGCCTGGTTGTGGCTACCGGCTTCTCCAGGCCGTATATCCCTGCTATTCCAGGGATAGAGCTGGCTGAGGGCTACGAGAATGTTTCTATGCGCCCGGAGGACTTCGCCGGTCAGCGCGTGCTTATCATTGGCAAAGGCAATTCAGGGTTTGAAATTGCTAATACTATGCTGGGAACGGCCGCACTCATCCATATAGCCAGTCCTCGCCCGATTCAACTGGCCTGGAATAGCAGACATCCAGGCCATCTACGTGCCGAATATACGAGGTTCCTTGATACCTATCAGCTAAAACTGCTGAACTCATCGCTTGATGGTATCGTGAATCAGATCGTCCGCAGGGGTGAGAAGCTAGTTGTTCCTTTCACATATGCCCATGCGAATGGTGAGTGGGAGGAGATGGCATATGATCGCATTATCAGATGCACAGGCTTTCAATTCGACGATTCGATTTTTGATGAGACATGCCGGTTGAATCTTTGCATCAATGACAGATTCCCCGGCATGACAGCAACATGGGAATCTACCAGCGTGGCGAACCTGTTTTTTGCCGGTACACTTATGCAGGCGAGGGATTATAAAAGGGCATCTTCGGCATTTATTGATGGATTTCGTTATAATATTCGCACGCTTGCCTCTTTCCTCGCCTTACGCTATCACAATGAGCAGTTGCCCGGCATGATTATCGAGGCGACCAGCGAGCAGCTCACGCGGGCGACGTTCCAGCGCATTTGCAGGACTTCGGGGTTGTGGGCTCAATTTGGTTATTTATGTGATTTGATCGTGGTAGATGAGCAGCAGAGACAGGCATACTATTATTATGAACTGCCACTTGACTATATCCATGAGAGCCAGTTTGGAACTCACAGACACTACTACACGATTACTTTTGAATGGGGCAGCTGGCAGGGAGATGTGTTCGCGATAGAGCGCCATCCGCGAAGTGAGCAGGCCCATCGAAACGCCTTCCTGCATCCCATTGTCAGGCGCTTCGATGGACCCCGACTCCTCGCCGAACATCACATACTTGAAGACCTTTTTGGTATGTACTGTTCTGAAAGTGCAACGACTGTGAGACAATCTAATTCTGGCCGCGATATCCGGCAGTATCACCAGTCTGAACACGAGCAGCCACTGCAGCGCTTCTTCGCTGAACATTGTCAACTGATCCACTAGCTTATGTAAAATACTGCTTTCTTGAGGAGGAGAGAAGCGCAAGCTGCTGGTAGAAATGCTGATAGAACGCGGGTCGATGGGAAGGGAAAGGGTCTGCGGGATGCTACCTGCACTTCGATGAGCATCTGTACCTGCACTTCATGCTACTCTCTCTAAGAAAGAGGTCATTGCCGTGGCGGTGCAGCATTCTTCCCCGACGCAGCATGTACGCAACGCGCATGGTTTGGGAGTGTTGCCACAGGCCTGGGAGGACATATGGGAACCAGACACTACAACCTCACCTGCCCAATTTGCCAGAGCCAGTTCGAGGACGATGGCTTCGTGCTTGAGTGTGCAAGCAGGCACGCCCCTGCGCTGCTTGTCACTGATTACTCGGCGAAACGACTCGAATGCGACGCACAGGCCTTCGGCCTGTATCGGTATCACCACTGGCTTCCTATCGGACGTCCCCTCTGCCATGCAGGAAAAACCATCACGTACCACAGTGACTCCTTGAGCCGTCTCACCGGGTTACCTCATCTTTGGATAGCTTTTAACGGCTACTGGCCGGAGAAAGGGGCCACCCTGGAAACGGCCACCTTTAAGGAACTTGAAGCTTGTTCGGTGCTGGCGCGCCTTCCCACAGGACACAACAAGGTGCTCGTGCTCGCTTCGGCGGGCAATACCGCTGCCGCTTTTGTCAATAGATGCTCGCAGAGCAAGCTCCCTTGCCTCATCATCGTGCCACAGAGCGGACTTGAGCGCATGCTCTTCGCCGAACAGCCGGATTCCTGTGTGAAGCTGGTAGTGTTGGGTGGCTCAGCCGATTATCACGATGCCATTACCCTGGCACAGCATCTCTCGCAGCGGCCAGGGTTTTTCCCGGAGGGCGGCGTGAAGAACGTGGCACGCCGCGATGGGCTGGGAACGACCATGCTCGCGGCCGTTGAGACCATAGGACGGCTCCCGGATCACTACTTCCAGGCGATTGGCAGTGGCACCGGGGGAATTGCGGCCTATGAGGCGGCGCAGCGGCTCATAGGCGATGGTCGCTTTGGTCAGCTGGTGCCGCGGCTGATGTTGAGCCAGAACTTTCCCTT
>DATGGW010000538.1:0-8169 GCA_035308345.1 Ktedonobacteraceae bacterium
CCTTATAATAGCCTTTGCTCTGCGCGACGTAGAAAGGCGAAAATTGAATATCTGGAATATAGCCGAAAGCAATGGAAACATTGGTCAACTGGCCCGGCGTGGGCGTCGAGGGGTTGCCGTTGGCCTGGCTGCTGCCACAACCGGCCACTATCGACGCCAGCAGAGCGGCCAGCACGAAAAATGACACGAAGAATGACGCGCGATGAGGGGTATGCATCGGTATTTCTCTCCAATCCCTTGATGTTAGTAGATTCTGTTCGCCAGTTTCGACAGCGCCCAAGATGAGCCGAAGTAAAGAGCAGCCAGGCACGCCATGACGATCAGAGTTGCGAATAGCAGTGCGCTATCGAACTGGTTGCGCGCCGAGAGCACCAGCGAACCAAGCCCCTGATCGCCCTGGTTGATAAATTCGCCGACAATCGCTCCCACAATTGAGAGGGTAAGACCCGTGCGAACGGCAGCCAGGATAGCAGGCAAGGCCAGGGGGAACTCAATATGCGCGAACATCGACCAGCCAGACGCACCCTCGACGCGCGCTGCATCAACCAGGCTGCCATCGATGGTCTGGAAACCTAGCGCGGTAGTTATCACCATCGGGAACAACACCACCAGCATGCATAGAATGAAGATGGGCACCAGGCCATAACCAAGCCAGAGGTTCAGCAAAGGATAAATCACAATCGCCGGTATCGCCTGGCCCGCCGCGAGGTACGGCTGCACGGTGGCGGCAAACAGGCGCGACTTCGCGATGCCATAGGCCAGGGGTAAGGCGATAACCATTGCCAGCGCAAATCCCAGCAGGCTTTCCTCGATAGTTACCAGCGCATTACTGAGAAACAACCCCGACGCGATGCCAGCGCCTAAAGTGGAAAAAACATCGCCGGGCGCGGGCAAAATCAGGCTGTTGACATGCCCGTACGCCACGTACCAGGCCGCCAGCATGAATAGAGCGAGCAGAATGGGAGGAGCAATCAATAATACACGCTGCATTACGTCCTGAGTCGCCTGCCCGCGCTGCTGGATGGTTGCGTGTGGCCGGCGTTGCACGCCAACTGGCTCTGTCGCAGCGATTTCTGGCGCCAGTTCTTCTGGAATAGTCGTCTTTACACTCATTGACTTCCCTCGGTCTTAGCTCTACTAACCGTCTTTCCAATCCAAAGAGACAAAAAACGGCCAATTCAACTGACCCTGGGAGGCTTGTGAGGGAGACAAAAGGAGAGCAATACGGAGTGGCCCACATCTCTCAAGAGATAGACTCATTTCCCTGGCGCTTCTCTGCGGCAGAGTATACAGAATCCGTGTCTATGCCAAACCTTCTCCCATCCGGACTATACCGTCGGCTTCGGCTTCGCACCGAATCTGTCGCATAACTACAATCTACATAGCAGCTAAGCGGCTCGCGGGCTTGGTGAGCGTTTACTTAAGCGCACCTTACCGCCGGTCGGGAATTACACCCTGCCCCGAAGGTCTCTAAACATAGTATGTCACATTTTTTAAGACAATTGCAAGGGGATATTAGCGGTTTTCGCTGCGATGAAATTCCTCGGCATATTCGACCCAGTATTTTCTACCCAGGTCAGCGGTGCGCGTGCGTACCATGCTGGACACATCGTTCGTGCGGCCAATAAACTGGCTCTGGTGACAGAGCAGCGCCTCGATCTTTTTCTCCATCGTTTCAGATATATCGACGAAGTAATTCACGTGCGGAGCGCCCATCATATATACTTCTTTGACCTTATGTGGTTTTAGCCCCTCGTCCAACAATTCCGGGAAATCCCAGGGATTCTGCGAGGCGGGGTAAATTGCCGTGATGGTCGCCTGGCCTGCCGCCAGGTGATCTGGATGATAGCGCCCAATTATCATGAATGGCTCCCAGGTGCGATCTGGCGACTGGCAGATCACCCGCGTAGGCCGGTACGTGCGCAGTAGGCGCACAATATCGCGCCGCAACTCGTAGTTGGGCTGCAAGAGGCCATCAGGGTAATCCAGGAAGATGACATCTTTCAGACCGAGCACAGCGCCAGCCGCTCGCTGCTCGCGCTTGCGTGTTTCCGTTATCTGCCGGCGCGCAGCCGGGCCAACGTCGGTTGCTTCATCGGGGCCGCCGCCCGATGCATCTGTGCAAATAACATAATAGACATCCCATCCCTCATTTACCCACCTCGCCGCAGTGCCAGCCGCGCCAAACTCCGCGTCATCGGGATGGGCCACAATAACCATTGCTACCTTTTTCTGTTCTTGTTGCTCTTCGCTCACTATACTTGTTCCTTACTGAAAAACTGAAAACGATGCATATACGATCACTCCTGTCCCCAGAGGAGCAGGAGTGTATCTCGCTTCTTACATGATAGTAAATCATTACTTTCCCGCCAGCACAAGCAGCAGACCACCTATCAGTCCAAGATTTTTCATGAACTGCGTGCGCTGGGCTTTACGACCCGCTTCGGTCTCCTCCTTCCAGAAAGCATGACCAACCAGCGTGGTTGGCACAAGCGCTCCAATCAGCACGGTGGCCGCCAGCCTCGGCGCAATATCCACCGCGAGCAACGTTCCACCAACCACCATCGCGGCTCCATTCAATTCTACCGCCTGTTCAGGTTCAGGAATACCGGCTTTCTCTACAATTTTGACGCGATTGCCCGGCGTCAAAAATATCTGCGCGCCGCTGGTAATGAAGATGCAAGATAGAAACAGTTTCCCGAGTGTACGTATGAGTGACATTCGTTAACTCCTTTACATCTAAAGTGGTACACGCCATCGTGCCATCCAAGTGCCCTCTCTATGATTACGTAGATGCACGATGATATAGTTTCTATAGACATGAAAAGCAAAAGACATGATAAGATCAGGCTCATCAAAATAAAATTGAAAGCTGCTCTGATCCGCATTGCGCTCAGGCCCTTTCTCGTATCCGGTATACCAGGGCGACATCAAGTTGATATACGTAACAGCATGTTTTCCCGCTTGTTCGGTATATACAAGATTGGGCGCCTGCCAGCCAGAGTGCGTGTGCCCGCTGATAAATAGACAACCATTGCCGTGCTTTGCCAGGATTTCATGCACCTGGTCAGAATTCTGAATGAAGAACAACGGCATGAGAGAGTCATAATCGCGTTTGCGCTCGGGGTCGCGATCCCCCACGGTGTTATAGAGCGGGCAATGCGCGAAAATTATGGCAATATGTGCGGGATGCTTGGCCAGCGCCATCTTGAGGAAAGCCAGTGTCCCTTCTGAAAAGCGCGGCTCAGGATATCCAATGGGATCGAGCATTACACACAGCACTTCTCCCTCAATCCAGTAGTAATGGGTAGGCTTACCCCAGAAAGTCGAATAATTTGCAATATAGTGGTCCAGTCCGTCATCTTCGTCCTCATGCTCTGCCCACAGTTCATGGTTTCCCAACCCTGGATAGAATGGGATATCCCCAAGCTGCATGGTCAACTCCTGGCGCGCCAATTGATAGTTTTCTGGCGCCGATGTCTCGACGATATCGCCCGGCGAAACGCAGAAAGCCGGCGTACCTTCCCGTGTCCAGAGCGCACGCAGATCACGAAACATGGGCGCGAAGCGCTGTGCTTGATAGGTCCGCCATTGAGGTGGTGTATAATAGTGCAGGTCGCCTATGCCCCAGAAGTAGAGCAGCTCTTCACCAGGCGTTTTATTTGATAGCGGCAATTGTACGTCGTCCATAACGATCGGTGCGAGCCTCCTTATCAAACGTTCTGGTTATATTATAAAATATCCTCTTTGCCTATCTCCCGACCTTTAGTGCATGGCATCGTTATACGACAGCCCGCACATAGCCTTCTTCGGTAGCGAACAGGTGCATGAGGGTCTCTCGCACACTGCCAAACGTTCCTGTCGTGGTAGCGTCCAGTTGTGCATCGGACAGTTGCGCACACGCGTCGAGCAAACGCAGGTTCGCCCAGAGGTTATACTTAAAAAAGTCGGGAAGTCCTGTGGTCATTGCTATGATCTCCTTCCATAATCTGTCTTCTTCCTTTTCTCAACCTCCCCAATCATCAGTCTAGCATGAAACGCGGTCACAATGGAACCCTTTCCAGCTTTTTGAGATCGCGCTCCGGGAAATATGATAGCTGCCAATACTTCACTATTTGCAGTATTGGACATTGCCGCCACCAGAACGTATAATAAGCAATGTCAGTGAGGAAGTTTATGAACAACGAGTTACGCATTCTGCCCATACAGGGGATAGGAGAAATTTCCCCAGATAGCGACCTGGGCCTTATTATATTCCGTGCAATACAGGCGCAAAAACTGGAGCCACAGCAGGGCGATATATTCGTTGTGACACAGAAAATCGTCTCAAAAGCGGAGGGGCGGGTAGTCAATCTCGACGAGGTACAGCCTTCGGAGTTTGCGCGTTCTTTTGCGCGGGAGTACCATAAAGATGCTGCGCATGTCGAGATGGTGCTGCGCGAAAGCAGGCGCATCGTGCGCATGGATCACGGCGTGCTGATTTGCGAGACGCAGCATGGTTTCATCTGCGCTAACGCCGGGGTAGATGAGTCCAACGTTAATGGGGCGCGAACCCTTACCCTCTTGCCGATTGATCCTGACCGCTCGGCCAGGGAGATACGAGCGCGCCTGCAACAACTGGCGGGTGAAGACTCCGACTTTGATATAGCTATTATAATCTCTGATACATGGGGGCGACCCTGGCGCGAGGGCCAGGTCAATATGGCGATTGGCGTAGCCGGCATGCAGGCGCTTGTGGACTATCGCGGGCAGTCCGATCCCTACGGTTATGAGATGCACGTCAGTATGATTGCCGTGGCGGATGAACTGGCAGGCGCGGCAGAGTTGGTGATGGGCAAGGTAGATAGTGTTCCTGCCGCGTTGATGCGCGGCTACCGCTATTTAGCCGGTGTGGACAGCGGAAAAACACTCCTACGCGATCCTGCAACCGATATGTTCCGTTGAGTCTCTACGCCCTTATGAATAGGAACGACCAGTATCGACTTTGATTGGTAATATTCATCAGTATGGTGCGAAGGCAGTATGGACATTGGAAGGTAATATAGATATATGGCAACACATTCTAAGCAGCGAGCGCTGACGCTCCCAATGCGCACTGACACGCTTGCCACCTTACTGCAAAGCAGGCGCAGCGTGCGCAAGTTTCAGGATCGGGCCGTCGCTCGCGAGCTGATTGAAGAAATCCTGGAGGCTGCGCGCTGGGCGCCCTCACCACATGGCAGGCAGCCCTGGCGTTTCGTCGTGCTGACGCGCCCGCAAGCGAAGACACTGCTCGCAGACCGCATGGGCGATACCTGGCGGCACAATCTCAAAATGGATGGTCAGGAGACAGAGATCGTCAATTTGCGCTTGGACAAGTCGCGCCAGCGCATCCTGAGCGCCCCGGTGATTATCATTCCTTGCCTGTACCTGGAGGAGTTGGATCGCTACTCCGACGAGCGAAGGCAGGCCGATGAAACCACTATGGCAATTCAGAGCATCGGCGCGGCAATTCAAAACATGCTGCTGATGGCCTATGACCTGGGATTGGATGCAGGCTGGATGTGCGCTCCACTGTTTTGCCCGGAGGTCGTAGTAGATGCGCTCAAGTTGGATACATGCCTGATACCCCAGGCTATGATTACAGTGGGATACGCCGCTGCTGATCCGAAACGACGCGATAGACTTCCCTTGAGCAGCCTGGTAGTTCGCTTTGACTGAATAACTGATTGAGGATATGTATGATTGTTGTGCTGGCCGGCGGCGTAGGCGCTGCACGTTTTTTGCAGGGGTTGGTGCAAGTTGTTCCACAGGAACGCCTGACGGTGATCGTGAATACCGGGGATGACCGCGACTTCTATGGACTGCACGTCTCGCCCGATCTGGATATCGTGATGTATACGCTCTCGGGTATCGTCGATGAAACACATGGCTGGGGCATACGCAACGATACCTTTAACACCATGCAGCAGTTGACAGCATATGGCAACGAGGACTGGTTCATGCTTGGCGATCGCGACCTGGCGACGCATATTCATCGCACGTATCTACTGCGCCAGGGAAGGACGCTCAGCGAGGTCACGGATG
Source organism: Ktedonobacteraceae bacterium (assembly GCA_035308345.1). Taxonomy (GTDB): domain Bacteria; phylum Chloroflexota; class Ktedonobacteria; order Ktedonobacterales; family Ktedonobacteraceae; genus CF-113. Next base: position 6,067 of record DATGGW010000538.1, read on the forward strand.
AACTGCGCAGGCATTTCGGTTTGAGCATGCGCATCGTGCCAATGAGCGACCAGCGCGTGCAAACGCATATACAAACTCCGGCGGGTCTGCTGCATTTTCAGGAATACATGGTCAAACGGCGCTGCGCAGATGAAGTGCAGGACGTGATGTTTGCCGGAGCGAGCGAGGCCAGGCCAGCGCCGGGTGTGCTTGATGCCATCAAAGACGCAGAAGCCATCCTGCTCGCGCCCAGCAATCCCATTGTCAGTATTGGCAGCATTCTCGCTGTACCCGGCATTCACGATGTGCTGCACGAGTCCAGCGGCATGGTAGTTGCTGTCAGTCCCATTGTGGGCGGCGCGCCCATCAAGGGTCCTGCCGATAAATTGATGAGCGGATTGGGAATGGAAGTATCGGCGGTAGGCGTGGCGCGCTGCTATCGCGACTTTTTGGATGTGATGGTCATTGACGAGCAAGACATGTCCCTGCTGGAACGCGTCGAGGACCTGGGCATTCCGGCGGTCGCAACCAATACGATCATGCGAGACGCAGCCAGCAAAGGGGCATTAGCACGCGCAGTATTAGAGGCTGCGGGTATCGAGTATTGACAGGAGAAATACAACACATATGACCTATCGAGCGATCATTCCTGTCAAAGCATTGAGCGAAGCTAAAAGCCGGCTAGCGCCCCATCTCAAACAATCTCAGCGTGAAACGCTGGTGCTGAATATGTTGCACCACGTCGTGCAAACCCTGCTCGCAAGCGAGGTATTTGAGGTCGTGACCGTTGTCAGTTCCGATACTCCCATTCTGGAAAAAGCGCGTTTATGGGGAGCAAGGCCAGCAGTTGAGGAGCGGCGCGGGCATAATCCCGCGCTGCACATGGCCGCGCTGCGCGAATTAGCGGAAGGCGCGAGCGCGCTGCTGACCATATCCGCCGACCTGCCTTTGCTGTCAAGTGGCGATATTCATGCCCTGCTTGAACGTTCAAAATGTTTTAACATCGTGCTCGCTCCATCAAGGGAAGGAACGGGAACGAACGCCATGCTGGCGCGCCCGCCGCTGGCTGTACCGTATCTTTTCGGCATCAACAGCCTGCAAAAACACCTGCGCGCAGCCCAACAGCGCGGACTGAGCAGCGTCCTCTATCAAAGTCGCGGCCTGTCGCTGGATATTGATACCATCGAAGATGTCAGGGAGCTTTCCTGGGCGACCTTTGCGGTCGCCCAATAGGCATTAAGTTTGCGGAAGATTTCAAGGGGCGGGTCTTCAACTCGACGAACCTTGAGGAACATCGACAGCATATTCAGGGCTTCGTCGATCTCGGCTTTGCCGAAGTATATGTGCATAACGTGGGACGCAACCAGAGCGAGTTCATTCGCGCCTATGGCGAAGCTGTCATTCCCACGCTGCGCTAAATCATCATTTAGGAGGTATTAATGCATGGCTGTTGAACTTACGGAAAAAGTTCGCGCCTTCCTGCGCGAAAGACGTTTTGTTGTGCTTGCCACATTGAATACGGACGGTTCACCACAATTGACCACCATGTGGTATTTGCTGGAAGATGACGGCACTATCATGATGAATACCAAAGTAGGTCGCGTCAAAGAACGCAACTTGCGTCGCGACTCGCGCATCTCCATCTGCATTGAGGATGGCTACCACTACCTGACCATCAGCGGGCGAGTTGAGATGATCGACGAACCTGAAATTGCCCAGCGCGATATCTTCCGTCTCGCAACACGCTATAACGGCGCAGAGAATGCAAAGAGGCAGATGGAGAAGCAATTCTCCAAAGAGCAGCGCGTGACGCTGCGCCTGAAACCCGAGCATATAATTGAAAAGTTTGACTGATTGGCCTGTCCGTCACGGCCTGTTATTTCATCCATACCATTTTCACCAGTTGTCCCAGGCCGGGACGCTGCCCATACATCAAGACTCCCACTCGGTACAGGCGCGCGGCAAACCAGGTGCAGGCGAGAAATAGCAACCAGCATCAACGCGATCGTCACGACGATCTCCCACCAGGCGGCTGTACCCAGAGCAATGCGCACCACCATCAACACCGGTGTCCAGGCTGCATTGGGAGAAGTTGCCCCCAGAAAGAACAGAAGATATCCAATG
>DATGGW010000539.1:0-8210 GCA_035308345.1 Ktedonobacteraceae bacterium
TTTAATACAGGATGATCTGATTATTCCTCATCCGCGCATGGCCGAACGCGCTTTTGTGCTCGCGCCGCTGGCAGAGATCGCCCCTGACCGCGCCGACCCCGTGAGCGGCAAGTCCGCTCAGGCATTGTTAGCAGCGCTGCCACAGGAGGGCGTGCAGCGTTTAGCGCCAAATCTACGTATCTCGTTGGATCATGATATCCAGAGCGGCAAGCCCGCCGTGCATGTGCGCCTGGGTCGCGCGGGTGTGGTGAGCATCCAGAAAGCCATTCTGATTGGTGACGAAGGCCATCAACGCTGGTTCAATGCCACATTCGACCTCTATGCCGACCTGGAGGCAACACAGGCGGGTGTGCATATGTCGCGCTTCAGTGATGCGCTGCAAGAAGTGATGGAAGAAGTAGGCCAGCGGCCCTGGCCAAAAATCGAGGTGCTTGCCGAACATGTCGCCAGAACTATCATAGATAAACAGAAAGCTTTCCGCGCAGAAGTGCGTATCCGCACAGCCTTGCCGGTACAAAAATGGACGCCGGTCTCAGGGCTGCCAACCCAGGAGATCTATGGCATGCTGGCGCACGCCGTTGCCACGAAACAGCAGTCCAGGCGTATGATCGGTGTCGAGGTCGAGGGTATGGTCGCCTGCCCGTGCGCCCAGGATATGGTGCATTCATACTCGCGTGTCCGCTTGCAAGAAGAGGGATTTCCAGATAATGTCATTGAGAAGATGCTGGCTGTCACGCCGCTTGCCACTCATAACCAGCGCGGGCGCGCCACCCTCATGATCGGCACAGATCAGGGCCTGGACGCGCGCGACCTGATCGACCTGGCGGAGAGCGCCATGAGTTCCGAAAATTACGGATTGCTCAAGCGGCCCGATGAACTTTACGTCGTCAATAAAGCGCATGCCAACCCGCGTTTTGTTGAAGATGTCGCGCGCGAGATTTTACGCGCCGTCGTTGAGAAATATACCAACCTGCCCGATGATAACTTCGTATGGGTGAGCCAGAGGAACGAGGAAACCATTCACAAGTATGACGTGGAAGCGGAAGGTTGGGGAACGCTGGGCGAGCTGCGCGCCGAAATTTTGGAAAATGCAAGCCTGGAACGTCATACTACTAAAGAAGAGTGGCTGGGGCTTATCTCCTCCCTTTAACAGTCTTGCATCAGGGCGACCGCAAGGGATCGCACCTACGATACTCTACGGACCCAACAGGCAGAGGTGTGTATGGTAGGGGCGACCCTCGCGGCCGCCCTGGACATCTTACGATCACTCTGGTCTTGCATAGTCGTGTATAATGCGGTTACAATCATATTATCGTTGAACTCAGGCGTGCTTGTAACCGCCTGGAGTATTATAGTCACAGGAGCATTTGTGGAAGGCGTTCTTCTAGACCCTGGTCAATTGGCGAGAGCAGCGGCGGATGTCGCATATGACAAAAAAGCCTCGGACGTGCTTTTACTCGACATTCGAGATCTGACCACCATTGCGGATTACTTCGTGATTTGCAATGGCAACAATAGCCGCCAGATTCAAGCCATTGCCGATGCTATTGATGAAGAATTGAAGAAGCAGGGGGCCAGGATGTTTAATCGAGAGGGTGTAGCGGAAACCGGCTGGTTATTACTGGACTTCGGGGATGTTATAGTACATATCTTCGGGTCAAAAGAACGAGATTATTATCGCCTGGAAAGTCTCTGGAACGAAGCAAAAACGGTAGTCTACTTGCAATAAATTATCAGAAAAGGTGATCGACGATGACATTTTTTCGTAATCGTATGTTTCTCGAAGGTATAGCGATCGGCAGCATCTTTGGCGTCGTTATAGGCTCGATCATTGCTTTCAGTATTGGTGAAAGCAGCATTGAAGCCCTTCGACACGCCATCAACAAACGCATCCCAGGTCGCGACAAAGTACCATACGAATACTTTGCACAATAACTGATATTCTACATCCGAAAAGCGTGGGGTCGCTTACAGGAGGCACGTGTGAGGTTTGCGCGCATGTTCGCTATAAGCGTTGCAGTTTTGCTGCTTTTTCAGGTCACAACTGCGCGCGGCTACACTTCCACCACTGTTCATGGCTGCGCCCCGCCAGTTCCCCCGCTCATACCCGGTTCGCCAGCCCCTCCACCTGCGACACCCGGAATTGTTCTTATCAACGAAGTTTTGAATAACCCGCACTCTACCTGGAACTGCGCAGAGCCGGCCACCACTAAACCGCCCTTGACTGACTCCTGGGTGGAACTGTATAACCCACAAAACCAGCCGTTTAACCTTTACGCGGCGCATACCAGCTTCGATTCAGGCCCAAACACCTTCACATTCCACTTTCCCTTTGGCGCATCAATCGCCGCGCATGGCTACCTGGTAGTCTTTCCTGATATCTACTCCGGCATGCTGTCTGCCGGAAACCTCATACGCCTCACGATTGGCGGCATCGTGATCGACCAGCTAAGCATTCCCGCGCTCGCAGCCGATAACTCATTTGCGCGTATGCCTGACGGCTCAACAAACTGGCAAATCACGATGAAACCAACTATCGACGCCAGCAACTCGTCAACACTTCCGGCTACATCTACCCCGGTTTCCACCCAGGGATCAAGCAATAGCGGCAGCGGGAGTAACGGAAGTGGCAACGCGCCCTCAACCGTCGTCAGTGGCAAGCAACCAGCATGGGCAAAACTTCAACTGCCTGCAAATACTGCGCTTGAGACGCCTGTCGCCACATCTCCCCTGGCTTCATCGCCCACCGCTCTATCAACTAACGGCGCGTGGGACACGACGCGCCGCATCCTGCTCACCGTGCTGGTCGTCGCGCTGTCCCTATCGTTGTTCTGCTGCTGGAAACTATACTCAGCGCCCTGACTGAACGTATACGAAACATGTCGAGCGACACACGGGGGCAACCCAGTACATTGAGCAAAGCGAGCGACCGCGCAACGAGGCATGGCGACCGCGAGGGTCGCCACTACTATACACTAATGAGCCGACTTCTATGGCCGTAGTATAGTAGTGGCGACCCTCGCGGTCGCCATGTCCCCTCGCGGTCGCCATGCATCCTGTGGTCGCTCGCCATGTCCCCTCGGGGTCGCCATGTCCGTGACTGTCCCTATGCCCCATGTGTCGCTCGCCATATCTCTAATCATATGCGTAAGACTTGACTAACCAGTACTATCACGTCTCTGTTTCCAACGAACGGGATTCTCACGAATATACTGTCGTTTCTGCTCCAACTCAGCTGCGTCACGAATAACATGCTCATAGCAATCGCGCTGCCAAATGTGACCGGAAAGTTCTAAACCAGCATTGCCCAACGTCTCAATATGATGTAACCATGCCACTGTCGTCAATGATTTATAGGCTCCGTTAACACGTCCTAACGTTGTCGGCTTTTCAACGTTGCCCTCCAGTTTGACAATATAGTGAACATGGTCAGGCATAATCACGAACTCATCCAGGGTAAGGACTGGGAAACGCTCAGGGAGTGAGTACCAATTACTCTCTAAAATTGCATGCAAAATAGGATTCTCAAAAAGCATCTCAAATCCTGCCGCACGAATTGTGATAAAATACGTTCCTGTCCATCCGTAATTGTGATTCCTCAAGCGTAATGACTTTCTTGTAAAGCGAGTGCTGCGATCTGAATTAAACGAAGAATATGCCATAATCTTTTCCCTACCTCTATGCATTCGTTTGTTTGGTATAGTGGCGACCATAACATAGCGACCGCAAGGGATCGCCACTACTATACCACGAATGGAGCCCATATAGACTCGTAGTATAGTAGTGGCGATCCCTTGCGGTCGCCAAGCCCTACTACTGCCCTTGCCATGTCCCCTCGCGCTCGCCATGTCCCCTCGCGCTCGCCATGCCCCATTGTCCTTGCCATGTCCCCTCGCGGTCGCTCGCCATATCCCCTCGCGGTCGCTCGCCATGCCCCCCTGCTCTCACAATCGCCATGCCCGGTGGACGCCCGGTTCACGGTCTCCATGCCCCATTGTCCTTGCCATGCCCCCCTTGCTCTCACAATCGCCATGCCCGGTGGACGCCCGGTTCACCATCGCCATGCCCGCTGTCGCAATGCTACATTCAAATGACCTTGAATAACCTCTCAGACGAAACAACTTCCCACCGCTCACATTAGATGGTATCATCATAATAGACGGCGGTTGACCGGCCAGGCATCGTTCAACGTTGGCAATTTGGCAACTGAGCTAGAGGATCAAGCAAATGAGTATAACCGAACTTCCACCACCATCGACAGCGACTACCCTCTATGAGCGCATGAGCACGGAGAAAAAAGCGCAGGTGGTGCGCGAACTGAGCGCTGTAATCGGAGCGCGTTACGTGCTGTGTACTCCCTATGACTTGATGTTATACGAGTATGACGCCTCAATTGACCGCAGCACGCCGGACGTGGTGGTCTTACCCGCGAATACCGCAGAGGTGGCGGCGATTGTCAAAATAGCAGCCCGCCATCACGTGCCCGTGGTGCCAAGAGGCGCGGGCACAGGCTTGAGCGGCGGAGCCATTCCTATTTATGGCGGCATCGTGATCGCTTTCGCCCGTATGAATCGCATCCTGGAAGTTGACTATGACAACCTGCGCGCCGTAGTGCAGCCCGGACTGGTCAACCTGCATCTGAGCAACGCCCTTAACCCGCAGGGATTTTACTACGTGCCTGACCCCAGCAGCCAGCGTTCCTGCACCATCGGCGGCAACGTGGGCGAGAACGCCGGCGGCCCGCACACCCTCATCTATGGCGTCACCACCAACCACGTGCTGGGCGTAGAAATCGTGACGCCGGAGGGCAACATCGTACAGGTGGGCGGCTGGACGCCCGACACTCCGGGCTATGACCTGACAGGGCTGCTCATCGGCTCCGAGGGAACGCTGTGCATCGTTACCAAAATCATTACGCGCATCGTACACCTGCCAGAAGCCGTCAAAACGATGGTAGGCGTTTTTAATACAATGGATGACGCCTCGAACACAGTATCAGAGATCATCGCCTCCGGTGTCATACCCGCCGCCATTGAAATGATGGACCACATGATCTTGCAGGCGGTTGAAGCCGATACTCACGCTGGCTACCCGTTGGATGCCGCCGCCGTGCTGCTCATCGAAGCCGAGGGGCTGCGTGAAAGCGTCGAGGAACAGACCGCGACGATTTGCAGCATTTGCGATAAACACCACGCGCGCGTCGTGAGGGTAGCCGCCAACGAGACCGAACGCCAGCTTTTCTGGGCAGGCCGCAAGAACGCCTTTGGCGCGGTCGGGCGTATCAGTCCCGAATTCTACGTCCAGGATGGTGTCGTGCCGCGCACAAAACTTCCCTACGTCTTGCGGCGCGTCAGCGAAATCTGCGATAGCTATGGCCTCAGAGTGGGCAATGTCTTTCACGCCGGCGACGGCAACCTGCACCCCTTGATCCTCTTCGACTCGCAAATTCCTGGCGAGGTTGAGCGTGTGCGCAAGGCAGGTCACGAAATACTCGCCGTTTGCGCCGAGGTGGGAGGCACCATCACCGGTGAGCACGGCGTCGGCATAGAGAAGCAGGAAGAGATGGCTCTCATCTTCAACGAGGTTGATCTGCGTGTGATGCAGCAGGTGCGCGGGGCCTGGAACCCCGACCAGCTATTCAACCCGGGCAAACTCTTCCCCATTCCGGGACGCTGCGCCGACATGAAACAGTTGTAACTACTCCGGCAATCGTCTATTGGCCCTGGGTGCTCTGTCAATCTACAATTGATAGGTGGAGAAACCCCAACATGTAGGAACACCCCTCGTGGGTGTCCGGGAGGCTCGTATACTGTAATGACGGAGATAGAAACATTTCTAGCCGACCTGCAACAATTCATGCCCTCGCTGCCCATCATCAGCGAACCTGGTGCTCTGCAGGACTACACCATCGATGGCATTTTGCCGCGCCTGGTTGTCACACCTGACAACAAAGAGCAGGTGGCGCAAGTCACCGCGCTTGCCAGCCAGCACGGGCTGACCCTGCTCGCGCGTGGAGGAGGTTCGCGCATGAACCTGGGCGGCATTCCCGAACAGGTCGATGTCCTGCTTGAAACACACCATATGACACGCCTGCTCGAACATGAAGCCCCCGATCTGACCTGTCATGTCGAAGCCGGCATCACGCTGGCCGCGCTGCAAGCGCAACTGGCGACCAAGAGTCAATGGGTCGCGCTCGATCCCCCCGATAGCTCGCAAGCCACGCTGGGAGGCATCCTGGCCTCCAATGCCAGCGGCCCCAAACGCCTGCGCTACGGTACAGCCCGCGATTTAGTCATCGGCCTGCACGTTGTACAGGCTAGTGGTGAGATTGCGCGCAGCGGCGGTCGCGTCGTTAAAAATGTGGCCGGTTACGATCTGAACAAACTGTACATCGGCTCGCTGGGAACGCTGGGTATCATCGTGGAAGCCAACTTCAAGCTGCAACCCGTGCCCGCTGACGAACGAACTTTGCTGCTCACCTTCGCCAACGCGCAAGATGCCACACAAACGGTGGTTGCTCTGCTAAGTTCTCTCTTGATACCGAGCGCCATCGAGTTGATCGACCCGGCGGCAGCCAGCGACATGTGCGATTTCTTCGGGCTGCATCTGCCAACCGATGGCTATACCCTGGCGGTCGATTTTGAGGGCAATCCCTCGACGATTGACCGCTCGATAGACGAAGCCCGTTTGCTTGCGCGTAAAGCGGGCGCTTTGATGGGAGACGACCTGGCCGGTAAAGAGCAGACCCAGTTCTGGCAGGCGGTGCGCGAGCACACACGCGGCACAGTCACCTGCAAAGTGACCATCCTGGTAACGCAGATCGCCGCGTACCTGCAAACCATCAGCAGCGTTTGCCACACCCATCGACTGGAAGCCGCCGTCACCGGGCATGCCGGCAACGGCATACTTTACGTAGAACTGCGCCCCGGCGATGCTACTCCCCGGCTGATCGAGGCCATCGCGGAACTGCGGCAACATGCGCAGGCGGCGCGCGGCAGCCTGGTGGTAGAACGCTGCCCCGTTGAACTCAAACGCAGCATCAACGTATGGGGCGAGCCTGGCGCGGATTTTTATTTAATGCAGCGTCTCAAACAACGCTTTGACGCACAGGGAACGTTTGTCAAAGGGCGTTTCGTGGGAGGGTTGTAAAACTGGAAAATAAGTTGCTCGTCACGGCGCAGCCAGAGTTTTTGCAAGCAGCGTTGCATGAACTACGACGCCTTGACATCACTATGAAAAGCGAACGCTTGTTAGCGCCAGATATTGCCCTGTGCGAGACAACCGATGTTGTCGCTTTGATGCGCCTGGCAGCAGAACAACGTCCCATCTTTGCGCGGCATCTCGCGCCGGTGCAAACAGTAATACCCTTGAACAACACCGAATATGACGTGGGCGCGCTGGCTATCGCTATCGCCGACCTGCCAACGTTCGCCATGCTGGAACAGGGGCAGCCTTTCGCGGTGCAATCACGCTTCGCGCAAAGTGGCGAGGACGGCGCTTTCATCAAGCGCGTCTATAGCAGCGGCTATCTCAACCAGCAGCTAGCCCTGGCTTTAGCGGAAGAGACGGGCGCGGTAGAGTCGATCAAGAAGCCGCAGATCGTCGTCTCGTTACTCTGCGTGGAGATGGAGGCCTACGCGGGCATCTCGCTCGCCAGGAATAATTTGAGCGACTGGGCCGGAGGCATGCGGCACTTCGCGCAGCTGCCCGAGCAGATCAGCCGCGCCGAATTTAAGCTGCTGGAAGCATTAGAAACATTCGGCGTATCTCTATCGGAGAGCGGCGACGCGCTCGATCTCGGCGCCGCTCCCGGTGGTTGGACGCGCTTGCTATTGGAAGCTGGCATGCGCGTTGTCGCCGTCGATCCGGCCAGACTCGATCCACGCCTGCATGGACGCCTGGAACACTATCGCGGTTACGCCGAAGACTACCTTGCAGACGCGCTCAAAAGACGCAAGAAGTTCGATGTGATCGCTAACGACATGCGCATGGATGCGCGCGAGTCAGCGCGTTTGCTGGTAGAAGCCCGGCCGTGCCTGCGCCCCGATGGCTTCATTATCAGCACGCTCAAACTGCCGCACGCGGCCATCGATATCGATCCATCAAGAAATTTGAAAGAAGCCCTGCGCATACTCGACCGGCATTTTGCCGTAGTGCATGCCAAACAGTTGTTTCACAATCGTCAGGAAGTCACCGTTATCGCTGCTAAG
>DATGGW010000540.1:0-3937 GCA_035308345.1 Ktedonobacteraceae bacterium
ACTCGATCTGGTTTTGAAGGTACCTGGCTCGGCCAGGGAAAATGTCTTCGATCTCCTCGCGGCTCATGGTGTTGATTCCCAACGACCGCTGCTGGTCGTACATCCCGGATGCAGCACGCCGGCGCGTACCTATCCCTGGGAGATGTACGCCCAGGTCATCGACCTGCTGGTCGAGCGCATCAACGCAATAGTATTCGTAACCGGCGCCAATGAGGAACGCGAACTCGTCGGTAGCATTCTTGGTCGGGTGCGCGAAAATAACCATCACGCAACATTCGCTCTCGCTGGAAAATTGTCATTCCCGTCGTTGTGCGCGCTCATCGAGGCCGCTGATCTCACCATTACCAACAACACAGGGCCGATGCACATCTCAGCAGCAGTCAAAACACCGGTTGTCGCGCTCTTTGCCCTGACGAATCCGCCAGAACAATGGGGACCCTGGCGAGTAGCCCACAGGCAGCTCTATCATGAAGTGAACTGCCGCCTTTGCTACAACTTCATTTGCCCTTATGAGCACGAGTGCCTGAGTCTGGTCGCACCAGAGATGGTCTTCAACGCCGTTGAGAACTTGCTCAAGGAGACTCTTCCAGGTGCGTCCAGCGCAGCCGAGCCACCACTGGCCAACGTCCTGGAGGTACCCTGATGATCGATGTATCAGCAGGGAAATGGCATCCTCGCCGGATTGCCATCTTCCGAGCGCTCCAACTTGGCGACCTTCTCCAGGCTGTACCCGCCTTGCGCGCGATTCGCGCTGGCTTTCCAGGCGCAGAAATTACATTTATCGGACTGCCCTGGGCAAGATCATTCGTCCAACGTTTCCAGCGTTACATTGATCGCTTTGTTGAATTCGTTGGCTTCCCTGGCATCCCTGAGCTTGAATTTATTCCGGAGCGAACCGCCCGCTTCATCGACGCACAACGCAGGTACGGCTACGACCTCGCTATTCAAATGCAGGGCAGCGGCGGTGTCGCTAATCGCTTCATCTGCGCGCTCAAAGCCGGTGTAACCGCTGGTTACTACCAGGGTGAAAGTTCCGAGGGTCTGACGATTGGAGCACCTTATCCTGATAACCAGCCCGAGGTATATCGCAATCTGGGCCTGGCGCAGTTGCTTGGATGTCGTGCTTGCGTCCCTGAATTGGAGTTTCCATTGTACGATAGCGACTATGCCGAAGCTGCCGCGCTCCTGCATATATTTCCACACGCGGCGCGTCCATTGATTGGTCTGCATAGCGGCGCTCGCCCACCAGCACGCCGCTGGCCCACGGCATACTTTGCCTCAGTCGCTGATGAGCTTGTCCGTCTGTTCGGCGCGCAGATTATTTTGACCGGAGGTACTGATGAGACGGAAATTGTTCACTCTACGGAAGAGCAAATGACGACACAGCCAATCAATCTTGCAGGTAAAACTTCACTCGGAGGGCTTGCTGCGCTGATCAATAAATTGGATCTTTTCATCAGTAATGACACAGGCCCGGCTCATCTTGCCTACGCCGTCGGTACGCCGAGCATCACGATCTTCGGCCCGGCAGATTATCGACGCTGGGCTCCTCTTAATCAAGAGCTTCATCGCATCGTGCGGCACCCTGTCGTATGCAGCCCTTGCAGTTACTTGATTTGCCCGATTGACCACCGCTGCCTGAGAGGAGTGAGTCCAGCGATGGTCATTGAAACCGCCAGGGACCTGCTGGCAAAAGGAGCTGTTGCATGAGACGCCTCAACATTCTCATCTGGCACATCCACGGCAGCTACCTCAATACCCTTTCTCGAATCGAGCATAATTGGTACCTGCCGACCAAACCTGGTCGTATTGAAGGATATATCGGGAAAGGGCACACCTTTGATATACCGGAATATGTCCGTGAGGTGCCGGCGGAGAGTGTGCGCCACCTGGACCTCGACCTGGTCATCTGCCAAACGCCAGATAACTACTTCAAGGACCGGTTCGAGATACTGAGCGCCGAGCAATGCCGCTTACCTGTGATCTACCTGGAACATAATACACCGAAACCCGGCGCTGTCGATACACCACATCCAGTTGATGATCCCAACGTACTGCTGGTCCATGTCACTCATTACAACCGGTTAATGTGGGACAATGGGCGAACGCCCAACATAATCATCGAGCACAGCGTCGCTATCGACTCGTCAATTCGCTATAACGGTCGCCGCGAATGTGGCATCACCGTCATCAACAGCATGCAGCAAAGGCCGCGCACCGTCGGCTATGATCTCTTTCTCCAGGCGCGGCAACACGTGCCTCTTGATGTCGTAGGCATGGAGACCGAGGCGTTTAACGGCCTCGGTGATGTCCCATACCGCGATCTGCATCGTCTCACGGCAGACTACCGCTTCTTGTTCAGCCCCATCCGCTATACCAGCCTGCCACTGGCAGTGATCGAAGCAATGACCATTGGCATGCCGGTCGTAGCTCTTGCCACAACCGAGCTTCCAACCGTCATCGCGCATGGCGAAACAGGCTATATCTCCTGTGATATCGATGAATTGATCGGGCATATGCGCCTCCTCCTTACCAACCCCGAAGAAGCCTGCAGGCTGGGTAGAAATGCCCGGACCGTTGCCCGCGAACGTTTCGGCCTTGAGCGCTTCATCAGAGATTGGAACAAAGCGTTTGCGCTGGTTACTCAGGCTGTCTAGCCGCCTTTTCGTAACTCACTACATCAAGCTCCAGTGTGACTGAGCATTAACAGAGCAAGGAGGCTGCACAGTAGCTATATTCATTAGTGAAGCGCAACAAGGGCATCATACGTATGAAAGAGGAAGCTGTTTTATATGAAATGGAGTTAAAAAGCATGGCGCAGATACATGGAGTCATTCTTGATGTTGATGGAACGTTAGTTGACAGCAACGATGCTCATGCGCATGCCTGGGTAGAAGCAATGGCTGAATATGGATATACAGTTGCGTTTGAAAAAGTGCGGCCTCTGATTGGTATGGGTGGTGATAAAGTTCTGCCGGAAACGCTTCACCTGGATAAAGACAGCGAGAAAGGGAAGGCCATCAGCCAACGACGTGGAGAAATCTTCAAAGAGCGCTATTTATCCGCTTTACGAGCCTTTCCAGGAGCAAAAGAACTGCTCGAACAGATGCGCAAGCGTGGATTAAAGTTAGCCATCGCCAGTTCTGCCAAAGAGGACGAGTTGAAAGACCTGTTACAACTGGTAGGAGCCTCTGACCTGGTCGAGGACAAAACCTCATCTAAAGACGTCCAGCGATCCAAGCCCGATCCCGACGTAATGCATGTGACGCTCAAACGTATCGGCTTACCAGCGAATGAGGTGCTTATGATTGGAGATACCGCCTACGATATCAAGGCGGCAGAGAAAGTGCGTGTGGGGACAATTGCCTTTCGCTGCGGTGGCTGGAAAGATGCCGATCTTGCCGGGGCTATTGCGATATACGATGGTCCTGCCGACCTGTTGAAGCAATATGATAGCTCGCCCCTGATGCGCTAACCATCACATCATTCCCTCTTCACTCCGTTCAGGAAAATCAACAAAGCGCAAGCCTTTAGGATTATTATTGTAAGGGAGGGTCAACTCGACATAGCCTGCGATCACCTGCTCCGCAAACGAGCCGGAAAGGGCTGCTGGCTTCTGCACGCGCGCTGAACGCTCTCCCGGCTGATCCGAGGGCCTATTCATGACTTGCACACCCATTTTATTCATCACCTCGATATTCCGCTGCGCCAATTCCTGGGACGGCATGTAGGCATACAAAGGCGAATCCATCTCCGCCAGCTGCTTCTCAATCCGCCCGGGCTGATGCCCATACTGCGCGCATGCCCGTCGCACTTCACTGATGAGATGTTCTTCCGAGAGTGTAAAGATCCCCTCTAATGCCTGCATCAAATTGAACCCTCGATTGAGCAACACCTCTCTTCCATCGCTGAGCCGCCGCGCCAGTCCATCATCTTT
>DATGGW010000541.1:0-6656 GCA_035308345.1 Ktedonobacteraceae bacterium
ACTGGCCCGCAACCCTATATACAGCCATTTCCCATTATTTGCCCAGATAAGAGGAACAGTGCTGGTCACGCTCCCTATGGCTACCGGCGCTCCTCCAATGTGTATAGATTCGGCATGGGTACTTTTAGGGCGCGGAGGCACTATAGTGCCTTTCCAGTGTTTGGCGAGTTTGGATACCCATGACAACTGGGGACTGGTTGTCATCGCGCTCTGCTGGAGTAGCGGCTTTATTGCACTCTGGCTAATCTCCGTCTTTCACGAATTCAGAATGCTCTGGAAACTCAGACTACCATTGCGGGGACAGACGCGGTCAACAGTGAAACGGCAGACCCTTATACGTCACTTTGCGCGTCTCGTACTACTGGGAAGCGCCGGGCTGGCCTTATTGCAATATACGCTAAGTCCAGTTTCGGTTGTATTCCCGGTCTACGGGCGTTATCTCACCGGGTTGCTGATCGCAACTCCCGCACTGATCGCGCCTCTCTGGGGACTGGCGCGTGACAGCACTTTCCAGGGCGAACGCCAGGAACCCGCTGCGATGCAGGTAGTGTTGAGACGGGCGATACTACTGCTCATCGGAATTGTATACCTGATAGGGACTATCGGCATATTCTTTGAGATACCCTCAGTTCAGAATGTGAACCGGCAACAGCAGGCGCTGATTCATGATCTCCAGGGAGTCAACGTCACCCATTTCTATACCGATTACTGGACCTGCGACCGCCTTGTTTTTCTAACTAAAGAGCAGCTCATCTGCGCGGTGCTTAATGACTACATGCAAAAGGCGGATAATCGCGTTCCGGGCTATTATGCAATTGTAAAGGCTGATCCTCATTCTGCCTACGTGTTTCCCGAGGGTTCCCCTCAGGCCGACACTATGGCAAAGCGCGCAGCCCTGTCAGCCGGGAGTTTCCGGCGCTTCGTCTTTGAGGGATATGTTGTATATCAGCCTGTCTAGCTGGATTTTCCGCGCCTGATCTGGTATGGAACGCTGCTTTCTGCTATAATAGCGGGGCAATCAAACAAATACATACCATTATCACATCGGACCCGTGCCGAGCCAGGGCGACCGCAAGGGTCGCCCCTACTATACGCGACCCTTGCGGTCGCCCTGGTATCTATGTGGAAGAGAAGGATTCGCTATGCCCGAACAATACAAAGCTTTGCAAGGTTTCAAAGATGTGCTGCCCGATGAACAACCCTATTGGCGGTTGATCGAGAAGGCCGTGATAGAAGTGACCGAACTGTATGGCTACCGGCGCATCGAGACGCCGACTGTAGAGGAAACCTCGCTGTTTAGCCGCAGCTCCGGCGAAGGCACCGACATCGTTGAAAAAGAAATGTACAGCTTCGATGACCGCCCGGACAAGGAAGGACACAGCGCCAATATCTCCCTGCGCCCGGAAGGGACGGCGGGCGTGGTGCGCGCCTACCTGGAGCACGGCATGTTCCAGCTTGCGCAGCCCGTCAAGCTGTACTACCTGGGCGTGCCAATGTTCCGCCATGACAAACCGCAGGCGGGGCGCATTCGCGAACACCACCAGTTCGGCTGCGAGGCGCTGGGCGAGAATGACCCGGCAGTCGATGCTGAGATGTTAGGTCTGCTCTTCCAGTTCTATACAGGCATGGGTCTGCAAAATCTGCGCGCCTCACTGAACAGCATTGGAGACCGCAACTGCCGCCCGCAATATCTCGAGCGCTTGAAAGATTACTATCGACCGCTCTTAGATACGTGCTGTGACGATTGCCAGGTGCGCTTCTACAAGAATCCACTGCGCCTGCTCGATTGCAAGGAGCCGCAGGACCAGGCTAAGATCGCTGCCGCGCCCAAGATCGCCGATTACCTGTGCGAGCCATGTCGCGAACACTTCGCGGCGGTCAAGCGTTACCTCGACTTTTATAGCGTTCCCTACCAGCTCAACCCACTGCTTGTGCGCGGACTGGACTACTACACGCGCACCGTCTTTGAGGTGATCTCGACTGGCAATAAGCAGGCGCTTACCGGCGGCGGTCGCTACGACGGGCTGGCTGAGTTACTCGGTGGCAAGCCCACACCTGGCATCGGCTTCGCCGCCAGCTTTGAACGCATCTCCCTGGAACTGAAACATCAGAAGATTGCGCCGCCGCCAGAGACGCCGCCACGCGCCTACGTGGTCTACTTCGGCAAAGCGCCGGAATACAAAGACGCAGCGGTACGCGTAGTGGCGGAACTGCGCCATGCTGGCATCAAAGCCGAAATGGGCTACGGCGAACGCAGCGCGAAATCACAGATGAAACAGGCCAATGCATCCGGCTCGGCCTACGCTATCCTGATCGGCGACAATGAACTGGCCGGCAACTTTGTGATGGTGAAAGACATGCAAGCCGAAGGGATGGATGAGGAGAGCAAGCAGGTCGAAGTGAAACGCGACGAATTGATCGATTACCTTCGTCGCGTCCCTTAAAAGTGCCGGGTGGGGTGGCAAGCTTATCTACCCTCCGCTATAGCCCACGACGCTGGTTTCGCCTGGGATTGACCCCAGGAAGTTGAAGTACAGGCTGCGGTCGGCTACTATGGGCAGCGTCGGGCCGACGCCGTTGGCGGGCAGGGATTGCACCACGATGGATGTATCCTCCGGTATCGCGCCTGACGAACTGGACGGTATATTCAGGAAACTGTTGGCATTAACCTGCGCCGCGCTCAAGGCGGGAAGGCTGACCGTTTCCTGAGAGAGGAAGCGCGTCGAGCCGCGTGTCACGAAAAAGGTCACCGCTGCGCTGATCGCCGTGTTATTGGGGTTAAACAGGGTGATAAACTCGCTAAACGAATTGCCCAGGTGTCCCTCGGCAAAGCTGTAGGAGGTGGGCAGGCTTGACCCTCCCGGCGTCACGCCCACCACTTCTACCCCGCCCGGTTTGGGCGCGAGCGCCGGGACGCTAAAGAACTGCTGGCGTTCGCTGGCGATGACGATGTCGTTGGTAGAAACAACCTGTATAGCGACCAGCGAGCTTACACCAACATCGGTATTAACGTTTTCGATCACCTGGCTCTTTGCTGGAACACTCACCGTGACGTTCCTGGTTGTACCGCCGGCAAGCGCGTAGGTGATGGTCACGTTCGCCGCTGTGCCTGAGCCGTTGACATCAGGATTGGCAAGGATCAGGTTCTCTTGCGATGGCCCACCTCTCGAGCCGGTATTGCCATCGGCATAGTACCAGCTCGCGGCTGGCGTCACTCCCTGTACAGAACTTCCACCCTGAACCAGGCTGGCTACGCCTGCAATCGAGGTGCGGAAGTACATAGGCCGCTCCACCACTACAGGCTGTGTCGAGTCCACCTGGATATAGAATGACTTACCGGCGGCTAATGCGCTGTTGGATAAGAGTGTATTACGCTGTCCAGCGGGCACCACCATCGATTGTTGCCCGATCAGCGCACCGCCGCTGAAGTAGCTGACCGTAACCGTGGCGGCTGGCTGTCCAATCGGGTCCAGCGCGGTAATGAAAGTGTAATAGCCGGGCAACGTCTCACCATTGGCGAAGGTGAAATGCATGCCGGGCTGCGTCTGCCCAACGATATCAGAGCCGCCGAGGGTGTTGCCCAGGAAGGTAAAGTAGATGGGACGCTCGGCCACAATGGGAATATCCGAGGTGATATACAGGGAAATATCCTGCCCAACCCTGGAATTATTGTTCACTCGCATCACGCTATTCACGTTGATGGTGGTGCGGGTGCTGGGATTCAGGGTCAGCGACTGGCTGAACGGCGCCTTCCCGCGCAGCAGGTAGTTGACCGTTACGTGCGCAAGGCTGCTGACAGAGGGGTTTTCGAGCGTCAGCCACTCCTGGAAGTTGTTACCAACATGCCCTTCCGCCATGTACCATTTCGTGCTGCCAGGGACAGAGCGCGCCTGGGCCAGCGATAGCGCCGCAACCACAAAACCGTAGGCGTTGGCTGTGCCGATACCCGTCGCCATATCATAGCCGGCGGTGGCGGGATAGTGGAGATTGTCGCCGCTCGTTATATCGTGGAAAGCACGGCTGTAGAGCGTGCTCGAGTTGAGCAGCGTATACAGCAGCGGATTGAGAAACCCGAGATTGTTGCCGCCCTGCGCCAGCGCGTATTGATCGGCCAGGGCAACAATTGCTGCCCACATGGGAGCCCCCGCCGAGGTGCCGCCCACGCTTACGAAAGGTGACGAAGAGGAACAGCCCGCCGCGCCGATGGTGCAGTAGACCACATAGCCGACGTTGGGATCGGCGTTCAAAGCGATATCCGGCACTTCGCGGCAATACTGCCCCGATGCAGCAGAACAGGGCGCACCACTGCTAAACGAACTGATAACTCCCGGCCCGCTCTGATAGGACGGCTTACCCCACAACATGCTAACCCCACCTCCTGAGCCATTGGCGGTCGCCGGGTCGGACCAGACGGATTCGCTGTTATAGGTACCATTGCTGTTGATCGTAAGATGCGTGCCACCCACACCAGTCATATAGGGATTGCTGGCGGGGTCATCTACCTGGAGCGTTCCATCACCGCAATCAAAGGCCCCGCTATCGCCGGAAGCCGACAGCAGGCTCTGGCCCTGCGCGCCAGCCTGGATAAAAAATTGCTGTTCGGCGGTAATATCACTCGCTGAAATACCTGGCTCGCATACACCCCAACTGGTGCTGACAACGGGAACGTCATCCGCCAGGATTTGCGACCACTCGTCGTTGTAGCCGGTATCGTTATTGGCAGCCTCGTAGACAAAGAGGTTGGTCAGATTGTGCAGCATGCCAAGCACAACTTCCATATCCAGTTGGACTTCCAACCCACCTGCAGTTTGTGAAAGCGGCCCGCCATCGATCAACTGGGTGTTGATGCGCGTAGGCGAGTTCGAGTCAAAACAGGCCTGGAAGTTGCTGATGTCGGATGGTGTAAAGAGATCGAGTTCAAATAGCGCGACGCTCTGGCCCTCGCCATGCAGCCCGGCGTTGTAAGCCCCCGTATAATTGTAGGCCGACGCGAACTGCGAGGGAGTGAGGTATTGCAGCGCATTACTGCCGGGGGTAGGACAACTGATGGTGTGCGGAGACCTGGCAGTAGTTGCTGTGTTAATGGGCTGCGCATGCACCGGTGGATGAGTACGCACCACGGCATTACTCAAGCCATTGATATTCAAAATGAGCGGGCGCAGCGCCAGTGGCACGCGCGGCGCACTGCTGTTCGCGTAAAATATGCGTCCATCACTGGCGCGGTAGGAGTTAATTTGCACCGCGAAGGCCTGTTGCGCCTGGGCCACACTGCCAGAAAAATCAATCACCTGCTGCCCGGCAATGGCGCGTGTCACGGTGAATCCCTGTCCACGTAAATAGTCCGCCACCTGCTGCACATCCTGCGCTGATGGACCGTACTGGGCGGCAAAGTCCGACGGGCGCAAATAGCGATGGTAGAGATATGAACCGGGCGTATAAAGCGCCTGCATATATTGCTTTAAGGCGCTCTGATTGCGCAAGGGTAAATTAATACTCATTGATAGGCGTAACTGTGGGTCAACATTGCCTGTCATCTGGCTGCGTGCCACCAGAGGCGATACGGAAGCGACCTCGCCGCTGGATGCAGGCGAGCTAGCAAATGTCAAATGCGATACGAACAATGGCCCAGCCAGGCACAGCAACATCAAAATAAACATTACTCGAATAAACCACCTGGAACGCTGCATAACGGTCCCCCTCACCATATTTACAAAATATGCGTAATTTCAAATCGTCACGATGAAAAAAATATTCGTAATTTCAGTATACTGAGTCCACTAAATTCTGCTTTAAAGCCCAGCATGGCGACGGCAAGGGATCGCCATGCTGTCAGTGATAAGGGGGCAGGGGGCAACGAATGAAGGCTTTGGGTGAAGAGGAACTTCACAGGACAATCACAAGGAGGGGCCGGTACAGAATACTGGCCCCTCCTTGTGATATTACTCATCTTCCTCGGTAATCGAATAGGGGGGCTTCTCCACCGGCACGCGGTAGCCGCGTACCTGGTCGCCGGCCATGCCGGGCTGTGCGCTATCCGGAACAGGAGCCATCAGGTCGTTGGTAATCGAGCGCAGCAGTCTTTCGACGCGCTCCCAGCGGGCGGGATAGCGGTCGGCGTAAAACTTCTCTTTCCCCTCGACATCGTAGATGTAGAATACGTAATCCTGCTCGCCGAAGCGATAATCCACTTTGATATAGGGGATGCGCGTCAGCTCAAGCACCTGCAAACTGGCTCGCGTCTGTTCGCGTGGGTCATCAGCGCGCCCGTCCGTGTTGGAAGTTTGCGCCAGTTGCACGGCAGCGCTCCACACATCCATCGGAACGCCCTCGGGAGCGGCATCGGGATAGAAGGTTTCATTCAATTCGGCGCTGTAAACCACATCACCCATCGCATTCTCCAGGCGCTGCTCAGGGATCGCACCCGACCCGAAAATCTGCGTTTGCAACCTGGTATCGAAACGCCGCACAATCTCGCGATGGCGTACCACTTTGCCCGTGCCTCCGCAATGCGGGCAAATCTCCGTTTTTGCCCCCTGGCAACTTGAACACACGCGTTTGCCTGTGCCACAGGTGCATTCCACTTCGCCGTTGACACAATCGGGGCAGGGGATAGTACGCCCCTTATTAGCGGGGTCGGTATCAACCGGATTGCTAAT
>DATGGW010000542.1:0-12249 GCA_035308345.1 Ktedonobacteraceae bacterium
TCATCGACATGCATTTTGCTAGCGGACATGAGCATCTGACGATTTCGGGAAGTTGGCAGGTGCGCTGACGGATTCGCTGACAAATTCCCATCACCTAACATCAATAACCGCCTTCTAGCTTTCGGTGATCCCATGAGACTATCTCTACGGGTTTCACAAAGACCACCACTCGTTTAGCTGCCTGGGCTACGACCATTTGGCGTGTAGCATCATTCAGGGGGCCACCGGTGTAACGTTCATAGATGACCTCGCCTATTCGCTGCACAGTCTCGCGGTCGTCGTTGATGATTGCCCGCCCTTTAATCTGAACTCCCCGCAGTTCATCATAGCGTTCACCTGTTTCTACAAGACAGGTAAGTCTGGCGTCTCGCCGCAGGTTGACAGCCTTTTGTGACTTAGCATACGTCCAGAAAACTACCTGGTTATTCATCAATATATACCACATCGCTACCAGGTGCGGCCATCCGTCGTGATCAATGGAGGCTACTTCCAGTATGCGCTGCTCTTCGAGAAATGTACGTATTTCTTCGTCGCTCATGCGGATCAAGTCTCGACGATTCATCAATTTCCCTCCGTCATCATTTTCCTAAACATTAAGTGTAAGTTGGCAATACGTTCAGTATCGCTTATAGACGCGGAGTTAGCAATAGATGAAACATCAGGCTCACTTCACAATAACCGATGCCATCATATATGGATGGATCATACAGTGGTAAGTAAAGGTGCCAGCCTGGGTGAACTTGAAACTATAAGTCCCTCCCGGAGAGATTGTTTGGCTCCCAAAAGCACCGCTATCACTGGTCACCGTATGGGGCGCAACAGTATTATTCTTCCAGGTGACGGTAGTGCCGACCTTGATATTCAGCGTCTGAGGGCTGAACGCAAAATTTCCACTGCTATCTGTAGTGATCGTCACAACTACCACAGATGGTGAAGGGGGTGTCGGTGTCGGCGTTGGTTTTGGCGGCGTCGGTGTCGGACTGGGTCGTGACGGTGTTGGCGTCGGTGTTGTCCTGGTCGGCGTAGGACTCGGCTGAGACGTCGTTGGCGTTACTCCAGGTGTTGTCGCTGCTGGCGAAGGCGCAGCTGCGGTACTCGTTGTACCGACTACAGCTGTCGGCGAGGATGCGTTTGTGGCAGTACTAGTGCCTCCTCCACAACCTGCCAGTACCACAAGTAGAGCAACCATGCAAAAACCGCACCAGGCGGTGCGGCGTGACAAATTTGGGTTCTTCATCTGTATTACTTCTTCTTATTTCTTCCCATCTGCTATGCCGGGAAAGATGAGGGAAATTTCCTGGCAGACTCATCTATTGGCTAATACGAGCATATGTTACAATACCAGTAGGGTAGGGGTTAGAAACGGACTTAAAGGATGCGCTCATTTGACCAGGTTTCGGAGGAGGCCTTCAGGTCTTCGATCTGGTGGGTTGCATACGCTGCTGCGCTCTGTTATGGTGTATGTAGACGTTTTCACAAGCCATCAACAAAAAGGATTTTGGGAAAGGAAACCTCCATGCGTCTCGCGGTTATTTCCGATATTCACGGCGAATGTTTCGCACTTGATCTGGTACTTCAAGATATCCGGCGACAGGGCATTGAGCAAATTGTGTGTCTGGGCGATGCGCTTCAAGGCGGATCGCAGCCGGCAGAGACACTTGCACGGCTGCGCGAACTAAACTGCCCGGTCGTGATGGGCAACGCCGATGCCTGGCTGATCACGGGCCAGGAAACGTCTGCGGACGAAGAGCTTAGCGAGCAACAGCGAGAGGTCAGGGCCTGGTCGCTCGCGCAACTCACAGAAAGCGACATCGCCTTTGTCCGGCAATTTCTCCCCACCATCGAGATCCCATTGGAAGCCGGGAAGAAACTGCTCTGTTTTCATGGCTCGCCTCGCTCTTTCGACGAGATCATTCTCCCCGATACGCCAGATGACGTTGTACGCCAGTTCCTGGGTGACTACGACGCAACGCTCCTCACCGGTGGGCATACCCACACGCAGCAGATGCGGCGCCTGGGCTCCTCCTGGTATTTCAATCCGGGCAGCGTCAGCCTGGCCTATAACTGGGAGTTTTCCGACCTGGCGACGGGGCGCATGCGAGTAGACCCCTGGGCCGATTACGCGATCGTCGCCTCCGAAGGAGCATGCCTGGGCATCACCTTTCGTCACGTTCCCTTTGATGTTAATGAACTGGCCCGCATTGTCCGCGCCAGCGGCAGGCCATACGCCGAAGAGGCTCTCTCCGTCTATCAGCGGGAGAAGTGAGAAAGACGTCTCGTTCACTATTTGCGGAAGAGCCTGACTTTCTGAGTCACTTTAAATATCTTTCGATTCGAGCAAGCATTCCTCGTATTCCCCCACAACCTCAAATCCCAGTCGCTTATAACTTGCAACGGCGCTGGCATTATCGGACTTCACATTCAGCCCGATACACTCAACCGTGCGCAACAATTGCTGGCAAAGCTTGGCGCATACCGCCGTACCCAGTCCCTGCCCTCGATAATCTGGATGCGTGGTCACATTACCAACGACGCCAACCCTGTAGTGCGGCGAATAGACATGCACACCGGCCACGCTGACCAGCTTTTCATCACGCCGGATGCCATAGAAGTGCCCGCTTTCCAGCATACGCGGGTCAAACGAGTTGCCAGGATAGCTGACTCGATACAACGTTTGCAATTCCTGCAAATCAGCTTCGGCTAGTGGAGCCACCTCGGATGTATCAACACTATCCAGGCGAGATTTATCCGCCAGCGCCATTTTGAAATGTAGCCCATATGGATTCACCTTGTAATGAGATGCTAGCAGCATCGACAGGTCTCCACTGAGATGAGCATACAAGCGTCGTGGGAGAAGGTGCAGGATTGATTGCAGCAGATCACGCATAGCGGGCAGGTTCTCGCTGATTGCCAGCAGCACCGGAGGCTCGAATGCGCTGTAGAGTAAGATCAGCGATTTGATCTGCCCGGCATCTTTGAGGGCATACCACGTCGTGTATTGCCAGAAGAAGTCGTCAAGATCGCCCAGTTCATACAGGTGAATGAGCGTGTTCTGGCGCAGGTATTTCTCGATTGCGCTTTTATCGTGCAGGCTGACGGCTTTCATCAAGACATCAATTCTACAATGCCCACGATATGACCTTTGACAAGTGGCATCCCTTTTCTGGCGCGTGAGAACATCTTTATCTCCGGTGACTTTATAGTATGCACCTGTTCGCTGCCTTCGCCATTTGAGATGAGCAAGAAATGCTGGCGTTCGTTGGCTATGGTGGCAGAGAATACTTTGTCTTTGCCGACCAGTTCGGTGGTGACCACACCGCCAGTAGCGCGTCCCTTTGGTGGATACTGGCTAAGTGGCACTTTCTTACCCAGGCCGCTTTCGGTCACGACAAACAGGCTTAACGGGTCGCTCGCTGTATTCTGTTGTTCGCCATCCAGGTAGCACGCGCTGACCACTTTCGCGTTTGGAGACAGCGTAATGGCTGCTACTCCCTGCCCAACACGTCCCTGAGCGCGTAGATTCTCGTCACTGAAACGCAGTGTCTGCGCGTTGTCGGTCGTTACGAAGTATTCGCCCTGCCCACGCGAGACGAGCGCGGCAGCCACCGCATCGCTTTCAGCCAGTTTCATATCCTGCAAGCCATCGACATCTGCTGTTCTATACTCGCTCAAGGGGGATTTTTTGACTTTGCCCAGCTTGCTGAAGATCACCAGGTATCGGTCTTCCTCATACGACTCTACCGGCAATAATGTCACAATCTCTTCGCCCTGGGCCAGTGACAACAGCTTGCGCATAGGTTCGCCCTTTGCCGGACGTGTCCCCTGCGGTATACGGTGAGCAGCTACCTGGAATACACGCCCAGTCGTAGAGACACAGAGTACATAATCCTGCGAGGTGGACGCGACGACCTGACGCAGTTGTTCATCGCCGCGTGCGGGCGTGTAGACAGCATCGCCATTTCTACCCCTGGGCGCGTAGGCATCCGCGGGCAGCGCTTTGATGGCGCCTGCGCGCGTATAGGCAATCACCACCGGTTCGCGCTCGTGCAGGCTGGCGACCTCGGTAATCGGCGCAAGCGCCTGCCCATCCGTTTCGATGACAGTGCGCCGCTCATCGCCGAACTGCTTGATTAGCTGCTGCATCTCTTTTTTAAGTAGAGTGATCAGCGCATCGCGGTCGGCCAGCAGGTGCTCCAGTTCGCCGATTCTGGCCTGCAGTTCCTCTTTTTCTCTGGCGTATTTACTGGCATCCAGGCGCGTGACCTGAGCCAGGGTCATCGAGGCGATCACCTCGGATTGCATGGATGTCAGCTTATAGATGGTCTCGATCTTCTTGCGAGCTTCAGCGCGATCCTCGGCCTGCTGGAAGATCTTCACGATGCGCTCGGCATTGGCCGCGCCAATCATCAGCCCTTCTACGACATGCAAGCGTTCTCGCGCTTTGTGCAGGTCGAACTGCGCGCGGCGCGTTAACACGTCCACCTGGTGCGCGTTCCAGTAGTTGAGCAGTTCGAGCATGCCCACCTGTTTGGGATGGCGAGCCGCCTGCATAGACTCGCCAAAGAGGAAAACCATCTGAAAGGATTGTGTAATCTGCAGGTCGGTTTCGCTGAAAAGCTGGGAAAGCGCCTGCGCGGCATCGGCATCCTTGCGCAGCTCCAGTACGATGCGCGTGCCTTTTTCGGTATCACTCTCATCGCGCATGTCGGGCAGCAAGCCTTCGAGCTTGCGCGCATTGATGGCTTTGACAATCGAGGCTTTGACTTTATCGCGGCCAATGGGTGGTATCTGCGTAACCACAAGCGCGCGACTGCGCGGCGTCTCCTCCAGGCGCACCTCGGCGCGCACGATGATACGCCCTTTGCCCGTTGCCAGGTAATCTCTGATACCCTCGAAGCCCATAATGCGCCCACCCTGGCAGAAATCCGGCCCCTGAATGTAGGTCATCAGTTGTTCAACGCTCATATTTGGACGATCTAACAGGGCAATGCAGGCGCGCAGCACCTCGGTCAGGTTATGCGGCGGGATGTTCGTAGAAAGTCCTACCGCAATGCCGCTGGACGGATTGACGACAGGTGGGATTCTGCCCGGTAAGTAATCGGGTTCCTGCACCTTTGGGTCCTGCTTATAGGTCGGATGCAGAGGCACAGTTTCGCGCTCCATATCGGCCATCAATGCCTCGGCCAGTGGCGAGAGACGCATCTCCGTGTAGCGATATGCGGCGGGCGCGTCACCATCTTCACTGCCCATATTACCCTGGCCCTCGATAAGCGGGTAGCGCAGTGTAAATGGCTGCGCCAGTCGCACGGCAGCATCGTAGACCGAGGCGTCACCATGCGGATGATAGTTGCCAAGAATGAGGCCGACGACTTCCGCGCTTTTTACCGTTGCGCGATTGGAGAGGAAACGCGCATCACGCATGCCGGCCAGGATACGTCGCTGCACCGGTTTCAGGCCATCACGCGCATCGGGCAAGGCGCGGTCTGTGACAACCGACAGGCCATAGGTGGCGAAAGCCTGGGATATGACAACGGAAAATTCCTCCTCACGGATGGCGCCAATTTCCGCCGAGTTTTCTGTGCTTCGAGCCATGATCTATATATCCAGTTCCTTAATCTTGCGCGCATGCTCCGCCAGGAATACACGGCGCGCTTCGGCGTTTTCGTCTTCCATAAGCTCACCGACCAGCCTGGCAGCCAGCACACCATCTTCCATCGTAACGCGCTTGAGGGTGCGATGAGACGGCTCAAACATGGTCTCACGCAACTCTCTGGCATTCATCTCGCCCAGCCCTTTGAAGCGTTTGAACTCCAATTCCTGCGCATCCGGCCTGGAACGGAGGAATTGGACTCGCGCCTCGTCGTCCAGCAGCCACGTCGTCTTGCCCCTGTACTTGACGGAGTACAATGGCGGGCAGGCAATGAAGACATGCCCGCGCTCGATAAGATCGCTGAACTCCTGGTAAAAGAGCGTGAGCAAAAGACATTGAATATGCAGGCCATCAACATCGGCATCGGTCGCGATAATCACACGATGGAACTTCAGGCGACCGATATCAAATGAGTCACGCGTGCCGGTTCCCAGCACGTTGATGATAGTGCGGATCTCCTCGTTTTCCACGATGCGTTTCAAATCGGCCTTTGCCACGTTGAGCGGCTTACCTTTCAACTTTAAGACTGCCTGAAAATCGGAGAAACGTCCCTGACCAGCGCTCCCACCGGCAGAGTCTCCCTCGACGATGAACAATTCGGCGCGTGAAGGATCGTTGCTGTTGCAGCGCAAGAATTTCTTCGAGAGCGTCGTATCAATCAATTCGCCGTTTTTCTTGTTGCCCGCGCGCGCCAGTTCTTCCACCAGTTGCGCCTCATTGCGGGCTTTCTGCATTTGCAGGATTCTCTTGAGCCAATCTTTCCCCGCCGCGGCATTGCGTTCAAACCACTCTTTCAATCCCTCGTCAACAATGGAGCGCACAATACCCTCGACCGGCGCATTGTTCAAGCGATCTTTGGTCTGCCCCTGGAACTGCGGATTGACAAGCTTTACCGAGATCACCACATTCAATCCCTGCTGGATGACTTCTGGCTTGAACCCATCTTTCTCGCGGCTCTTAATCACACCCCATTTAAGCGCGTAATCATTCACTACTTTGGTCAGCGCGGCTTTGAAACCAGTCTCATGCACTCCGCCATCGCGCGTGCGCACAGCATTCGCGTAGCTGTACATGGTAATCTTGTAACCGGTGGTCGGTTGCAGTGCGACCTCCACCTGCACGCCATCTTTTTCTTTGGCAATGCCTATCACCTGCTTAAAAAGAGGCGCGTTCGTACTGGTAGCTAGCTCGCGCACGTAATCGGGCAGGCCCTCACGCGAGTAATAGACGCGCTTTACCTGCTGCTCACTATCATCATCCCAGGCGTCCAGGTGAAATGTGACGCCGCGATTGAGATAGGCGGCAGCTTTGAGGCGGCTCTCGATGGCTTCGAGCGAATAGTAGGCATCGGCGTCGAAAATGCCGCGATCATATAACCAGCGCAGCCGCGTGCCATGCAGCTTAGCATCGCACGATAACACTTCATGCGGCAGGGCCGTCCCGTGTCTGAAGATCTGTCGGAACTCCTGCCCGTCTTTCCAGATGGTCAATTCCAACTTTTCAGACAGCGCGTTGATAACCGTCGCGCCTACGCCGTGCAATCCTCCCGCCGTCTTATAGACGCCCTCCTCAAATTTACCGCCGGAATGTGGCACCGTTAAAATGACCGTCGCGGCAGGTAAATATTCTCCCTGGTACAGCATTCTATCGAAAGGCATGCCACGTGCTTCGTCCAGCACAGTCACCCAGCCATCGCGGTCAATGCTCACCCAGATGCTTTTGCCATAGCCAGCGACCGCTTCATCAACAGCATTATCCAGCGCTTCCCAGATCAGGTGCAACAAACCCGTCGCGGAGGTGGACCCGATATACATGCCTGGACGATGGCGAATAGCCGCAATGCCTTCGAGCACCTGGATATCTGCGGCCGAATAACTGGACGGCTTCTTTGTCTTTGCCGCGGACCTGGACTCAACGACGCGCGCAGGCGACTTATGCTTTGTACTTTCTGCGCCTGCTTTCTTCGCGCTGAACAGCGAGAGTTGACCGTGCAATTCTTGATCTTCTTGTAGCGTAGGGGATAATTTGGCGGACCGTGCCATACTCCTGTTACCTCTTTTCACCTGGCTTTTCACCTGTATTCAGCATACAGTGTTCTATTCTTCCTGTCAATAGGAAATCGGTCATATGTTCTATTGTCCTGGGAAGTCCATTTATCTCACTGTAATTGTTAATAAACTTTGGCAGCCACTAGAATCTCAAGTTAGAACATCTATTGATTCGTATGCTAAAATATAGTGCAAGTAATGGAAACTTTCTTAAGAAAAAGCGTTATTTAGATTGACCTATCGATGAATTTTGGTAGAAATAACGTAAACAAGTTTGTTTTTTCTACAACCGCACAGGTATTTTGAACGTAAATAAGTAGTGCTGCTGAAAAATTCAGCTACTTTTTTATGCAGTCTTCTATATAATGCTTAATTGTGTTGACATATAACTACTAACTCTTACAGTATGTACCTCTGTTTTTACCAGGAAGGTCTTTCGAACAATGCCACGTCCTTTAAAAGTTGTGTCACCGGATACATTAGGTGGGAGAATCAGAGCCGCGCGCCAGGCTATTGGTCTTTCTTTGTCGGAGGTAGCTGGCACAAATTATAGTACCAGTCTCATCTCTCAGATTGAGCGTAATAAAATCGAACCCTCGGCGGACAGCCTCAAATATCTGGCCGAGCAATTGCATTTGCCGTTGGACGAGTTGAAACATCTAGCGCAGCAACATCGAGAGAACGAAGCTGAAACAAACCAATACTTGAAGATCGAGGAGACGCGCACACTTGCCGCCCAACTCCTGGAAAGCAATCATGCTTTGCGCGCGCTAGAGCGCCTGCAACCCATATCTATCGCGCAGATACCGGTCACATTGCGCTGGCGCATCATCGCATTACGCGGCCAGTGCTATTTTAGCATGCGCGAGTTTCTCGCGGCTCAGCAACAATTTCTCTCCGCCTTTGCGGTGTTGCCTGAATATATCCCACCAGACCAGCACATGGAAGCGCTCCTGCTGCGGCTGCACCTGGCTGCTGCCTCAAGGGAATTGGGTCAGTACGAGACCGCCTACCGACAGTTCCAGGACGCGCTCACCATAATGAATATGACAACTCCACTACGTTATGTTGCCGAAACCCACTGGGGCATCTCGCTTGTGCTGTACGAACAGGCTTATAAACTCTGGAATGACGCGGAAAATGGCAATCGACAGGATCAACAGGCTAAAGAAGCGTTCATTACATTGATGCAGCGTTCTTTAGCATACGCGGAGAATGCTTGCACGCTCTATAACTCGATTGGCGAGTTATCGCGCAGTGCGCTTATGAACTGTCATATCGCCTTGATTGAACAGGCGATGGAAGATCTCGACGCCGCGCGCGTACGGCTCAAGCAGGTTCTAGATGAATGGTCGCCGACGCTGGACGAAACCGAACAGGAGAGAACTGCCGAAATTGCGGAAAAAATGAAGCGCTACACCTTCAAAGAGCGCGCCAATATCGTTTCTGCTGCCGCGTGTTACCTGGCAAGCGTTGAACATGAGGCCAAACAACGTGATACGGCGTTAATGTACATTGATCTGGCGCTGAAAGTAGGAAAAGACAGTTATATCATTCGCCGCGCTGATGCTTATATGACCAGAGGGCAAATTCTGGCAGATTGCAACGATCCAGAAGCGACCGACGCTTTCAAGGAAGCCCTAGCACAATTAGAGCATACCGATCGGCTGGGCGCGAAAATCCGCGTACACAGACTGCTAGGCGCGTACCTGATTAAACAAGGCAAAGATAAAGAGGGCAATGCGGAATTAGATGTCGCATTTCGGCTTGCCAACGTCCCATCACAGTATCAAACAACTACGGATGACGAGGAGAATAACTCGAAAGAGTAATCTTTTCTTTACACACAGGCTTCCCGAATCTGCAAACGCTCGACGACATCGCCCGATCTACCTGGGAGAAAGAGACCTTCGGCAATCATACCCGCTCCCAGGGCAGCCTCAAATCCCTCCATTCCAGGCTCATCCAATGGGAACTGGTAGACTTGATAGCTATCGGCAAATTGGTCGACAAATGCATCCCGATAGTCGCCCAATACGATGATGTCTTCGATATGGTGAATCGCCATCAACCCGGCAATATCCTGCGCCAGTCCTTCCCATAATGCCTGTCCATACGCAATGTTCATCTGCTCATCCTCTGCCGTGGTGACGATCACGCTTGACATGCCGTTGACGATGCGCCCGTCTTCCAGCACATGGATGCATTTTACCTGGCAGTTAACCTGGATAAAAAGGAATTGCATCTCAGGCCACGTCGCCTCCTTCTCACTCAAGCGATAGAGCAGCGCGGCAACGGCGCACACGTCATTTGAGCTTCCCAGGGCGGCATGCAGCAACTTCCTGTACAGTGGCATGCCGGGCAAATATCGTGGAGACGGCACAAGATAGCTATGCAGGTTGATATGCTTAATGGCTATAAGAAATTCATTCGCTTCCTGTACTGTCCAGTCGTTGAGGGGAAAGGTCAGGAGGGATTCCCACTGCCGGGAGGTCGCCTTACTCAAGGCCAGGTAAGGCGTTTGGCATGCAGGGGATAGCGCGAGAGTCAACTCAGGATACTGAGCGCAGGTGCGCTCCAAATAAGCCAGCGTTGTAATAGCATCTTCAAAAGCGCACTGTTCAATTACCCGACCCTTTTCCACCATACAGGTTTTCCAGGCATTGCCATTTCGCGTCGCGCCAATACTGAGGGCCATATCCAAAGTTCCTTCTCTATGATCTAAATTCGGGCGTTATTATACCACTTCACTGTAACGGATTAAAAAAATGAGTCTGTCAAACCATCTAAAAGTCCCCTATTGCTTGACGTAACTATACTCATCTGCTAAACTCTGTGCAAGAGAAAATACCGGTAACGGTTTCTTGCAGCGCAGGTGGTGTATTGTGCAATGTATCCGGCGAGTTTTCTCCCAGGCAGCTTTACAGCAGAAAAACATCTCCACTTTTACCAATAATGAACGAAGGTTTATTACCACATTAGAATGCAGAGTAGTAACTTCACTGCCCTGTTACACCAGATACTGGTAGCGACTGTATAACGAGGTCCAGAAATGTCAGCCGATCAACTCTCAAAACCCAATGCAGAAGAGCATCTTCGCTTGCAAGCTGCGCTGCGCGAGAGTGAAATGCTGCGTGAACTTGCCGAACTGCTCGCATCTTCTCTTGATCTGGAACGCATTTTGCATGTGCTTGTCAAACGCACAACCGAAGTATGCGAAGTTGAGCGCTGCGCGGTCTGGCTGCTTGAAGATGCTCGCGGCATATTACTCCCAAAAACCTATCACATGTCTGCGCAATCTCTCGACCGTAAAACTGTAAAAGCGGCTAATACCATCTGGTATCGCAGTTCTTTGCCTTTTGATGATGCGGCGGTAAAACGCTTACTCCAGTCAGGGGGCATGCTGTATCTGGAGGATTTGCGCAGCGAGCCCAGCATGAAGAGTATGGCCGAGACGTTTCTTATCCGCTCGATGCTGCTGGTCGCCTTAATACGCGAGGGACGACCGGTCGGCATGCTCTCGCTCGACGATCCCGCGAAAATGCGCGACTTTACTAGGGAGCAACAGCAATTAGCGCGCGCCATCGGTCAGCAGGCGGCAATCGCCATAGATAACGCGCGTCTCTATCAACAGGCACAGGCAGAAAGACGGCGCGCAGAACGGCTTATCGAGCGCGCGCGTTCTACATATCAGGTCGCATTAACCGTCAATTCAAGCGAAGACCTCTCCACCGTCTTCAGAGTGGCAATGGACAACCTGGTGCGCGCCCTGGGCGCAGATGGCGGCGCGATTGCGCTGCTGGAGTCTGATGAGCTACGCCTGGTCAGCAGCCACTTTGGTTATACCGCTGCCAACATGTACGACGCCGTGCAACTCAATCACCTCCCCAATTGTCACCATGTCGCTACAGTCGGACAACCTTTGTATGTAAAAGAGGAAGAAATTGAGGGAGAAGAACTGCTCTTTTACCGCAAGGTGGGTCTGCGCAACACTATCATAGTCCCGCTTATAGTGAGCGCGAGTTCCACCAACCAGGATATCATCAACGAAACACATTTCGATACGCCGGACAGTTGTGTCGGGCTGGCCTTTGTCAATTACTATACCCATAACCTTCAACCAACCAAAGGCCAGCTCGCCTATGCCCAGGACATCGCTGCCCAGTGCGCGCTGGCAGTCGAAAAATTTCATCTCCTGGCCGAAGTGCGACAGGCTGCGGCCGCGGCCACCGAACGCGCCACAACGCTCGACGCCATCTTTCACGCCATGACCGAGGGTATCACTCTGACAGATATGCAGGGCAACGTCATGATTCTTAACGACGCCGCGACGCACTTCCTCGGCATCCCTAAAAATTATAAAGGACATTTGAATGCTTTCCTTAGACGCTACCCGACCTATACTGTAGAGGGCCAACCTATCTCAGAAAGCCAGTTCCCTCTCACGCGCGCGCTGCGCGGCGAACGCATACGCGCCGAACGCTTCGTAACGCGGCGCACCGATGGAGAAGAACGTATCCTGGAGATCAATATCGCCCCGATGTACGATAG
>DATGGW010000543.1:0-7112 GCA_035308345.1 Ktedonobacteraceae bacterium
AAGAGCACCGCCAGAAAATCGATGACGTCGTAGTGACCCATGCGCCCTCGCGCCAGATGCACCTGGTCACCGATCGCATCGAGGACTCCCCGGCGGCTCAAGTGCTGGGCCAGTAAGGTGACTTCCGCCAACCAGGCGGGAACCGAGGGACGGTCAACGGCAGAGGTCTGCACCTCAAGACACGCATTGGGTATCATACACACAGAGGCCTCCTTTTGAGAGAAGATAGGGTTTCTTTCTCAATTAGAGGCTTCTTTCCTCTTGTGCTGCTCGCTTGCTTACATCTCGTTGCGCATCTCGTGGGGGTGAAAGTGATTACGCTGATTACGGTGATGCTGCTGCGTATTGGTGATATTTCATCAAGTCCCTGGCAGGTAGCAAGGCAGGTGGTCCCATCTTCCAAGAAAGAGCAGCAGTCGGAAATCCTCTGTCTCTCTCAGGAGTAGCTGCTTCTTCCCGCGTACCGGATAGTTCCCAGCTTATGCTTATACGCGTTCCTCCTCCCAGAGGGAAGGAGCGACGAACTGCCTCACATGAAGCAGCTCATCTGGAGAAAGAAGACCAGAGACCATGACTCCCAATAGCCGCACCGCCCGTTTGCCATCCACTAGCCCGGCAAGCAGGGTGCGGAGAACGGGCAGCATGTCCTGCGCTGACTGAAAGCCCTGGGCTCGGCTAGCGGCTCGGGTCACTAGCTCGAACGAACTCCATCGAACCTTGAGTGTCAGCGTTCTCCCAGCGATGCCCAGTTCAGCCAGGCGACGCTCGACCTGGAGGGCGAGATTCTCCAGGATGCGTTCCATTTCCCTGGGATCGCGAATGTCACGCTCCAGTGTCACCTCTTTGCCGACTGATTTGCGTTCGCGCACTGGTTCCACCGGGCGGTCGTCCACGCCACAGGCATACTGGTAAAGTTGCCCTCCCTGCTTGCCGAACAGGTCCCGCAAGCGCTCTTCACCTAGCTGCTTCAAGTCACCACCGGTCTGAATGCCCAACTCTCGTAGCTTTGCCGCCGTCACCTTCCCAACCCCAAAAAACTTCTCAATGGGCAAGGCCCCAAGGAAAGCCGAGGCATCGTCCTGGGAAATGACGGTCAGTCCATCGGGCTTGTGGGCATCGGAGGCGATCTTCGCCAAAAATTTGCAGTACGAGATGCCCGCAGAGGCCGTAAGGTGCGTCTGGTCCCAGATCTGCCGCTTGATTTCACTCGCGAGCCGGGCAGCCTCATCCAGATGAGGAGCCGTGTCAGTTACATCGAGGTACGCTTCGTCCAGGCTGAGCGGCTCGACGAGGGCAGTAGGCTTTCGGAAGATGGCCATGATTTGCTGCGAGACGGCCCGGTAGACCTCAAAGCGTGCAGGCAGGAAAATCGCCTGGGGGCAGAGGCGATACGCTGTCCGGCTGGGCATGGCCGAATGCACGCCGTATTTGCGCGCCTCGTAGGAGGCGGTGGCCACCACACCGCGCCGGTTGGGGGAGCCACCAACGATGACGGGCTTGCCGCGATATTCGGGCTGATCCCGTTGCTCGATGCTAGCATAAAAGGCGTCCAGGTCGATATGCAGGATGGCTCGCGTTCTTTGGTGCATAGGCTTCATGGCCTCCCTGATCTTTCCATCACACTTCCTTTCCATTGTAGCAGCATCGAGGAGATCTTTTCACTCTCGCGCATCATGAAGATCTCTTGTGAGAAAGAAACATGCAAGGACACGACCGCGGCTCCAGAGGAGCGTGTCCTCTCTCCTTTTCAGCGTAAAGTCTTTCCATACGTGTTTTTATGAGCGTCTGTTTTTAGAGAAGGACGCTCCCTCTTTTCATATCTTTCATGTCTTGGCTCTCCTGGCTTATAATGATGCTACCATTTGAAGCGAAAGATTGGGGGAATGGTGCTGTATGAAAGTCGTCACCTGGAACGTGAACAATCGGTTTGGTACGGTGCTGCAACAAGTCCAGGAGCTTGAGCAGCGTGAGCTGGATGTGGTAGCGCTGCAAGATGTCAATGCCAACGCTGTAGCACGGTATATCGAAGCATTCCGCCGTATTGGTCTACCGCATATCCTGCACACGCTTGAGCGCCAAAGGCTGGCCGTTCCAACCGGTGTGCTGCTGGCCAGCCGCTTTCCCCTCTCGCTCCTGCCAGATCAGCCAGAGAGCGTCCTCTGGAGCCAGGGGTACGACACACCCGATCGCGAGAAGCTGCTGCGGCACTGGAGCAGGCGGACGCTCTTCGCGCTGCTGCATGGCCCTTCCGGCGAAATCGAACTGGCAAATGTCTATATCACTCCCGCCAATCATTTCGAAAAGGATGCCAGTGGAGGTCGGAAGCTCTATCCGTACCTCAAGCTGGATCTGCTGGCTGGCGTCTTTCAGGCTCTCGCTACGCCAACGCATCGGCCCAGGTTGCTCTGCGGCGACTTCAATGCACCTCAGTGCGAGCGCGAGAACGGGGAGATCATTACCTGGGGCTATCTCAAAAGAAACGGGGGGTATTTCCTCAAAGATCCCCGTCAGCATGAACTTGAGCTTCGCATTCTGCAGGATTTGAGGAGCTACGACTTGCACGATGTCTATCGTAGGCTTCATGGCTACGCCAGGCAGACGCAGGGCGAGGGGTGGAGCTGGTGTTACCGAGACCTCAACAGGTATCGCTTCGATCATATGTTTGCCTCGCACATACTGTGTCCTGTACAGGCATGCTACCTCCACGCCCTACGCCAGAGCGGCCTCAGCGATCATGCGCCGCTGGAAGTGCTTTTTGAGCCAGCAAGCAGGCAAGAGGTGTAGCTGCCCAGTGATTACGTTGATTACAGCGATGACGATGATGCTGATTACCAAGGTTTCGTTCTTTGCTTTGACCGCGAAAGGAGCGACCATCTCAGATGGATTATCGTAGACTTGGCCGTACTGGCTTACAGGTCTCTTGTTTGGGTCTCGGCACCATGCAGTGGGGCTGGACTGTTGACGAGCCGATGGCATTCTCCGTGATGGATGCTTTTGTGGAGCGCGGCGGCAATTTCCTGGACACGGCCGATTTCTACTCGCGCTGGCTCCCCGGCCATAGAGGTGGAGAGTCGGAGGAGATTATCGGGCGCTGGATGCAGCAGCGTGGTAACCGCCAGCAGATGATTATCGCCACCAAGGTCTACCAGCCGATGGGGGAGCAGCCTAACGACCGGGGACTCTCGCGCAAGCACATTCTCGAAGGACTCGATGCTTCCCTGTGCCGCTTGCGCACCGACTACCTCGACCTGTATCTGGCACACGCTTTTGATGCCGAGACCCCAATTGAGGAGACGCTACAGGCCTTCGAGGCCGCGCGACGCGCCGGCAAAATCCGCTACGCAGGCGCCTCCAACTATCCCGCCTGGCGTCTGGTCGAGGCCCTGTGGAAAGCCGAAGTGCAGCACACCCTGCGTTTCGACTGCCTGGAGCCGCACTACAACCTGGTCCACCGCTCTGAGTTCGAACAGGATTTGCAGACCATCTGCCAGCAGTACCAGATCGCGGTCATCCCCTACAGCCCACTGGCCAACGGCTTTTTAACAGGCAAGTACCAGCGCGAGCAGATGCAGGCAGCCGAAAGCGCCAGGGCGGGATCAGTGCAGCGACGCTACGACCGCGAGGAGGCCTGGCGCGCCCTGTCAGTTGTTGAGCAGATCGCAGAGGTGTGCGGCTGCACGTCCGCTGCCATCGCGCTCGCCTGGCTGCTCGCTCAGCCGGGTGTAACCGCGCCCATCCTCGGTGCTCGTTCTGTCGAACAGTTGGAATCGTGCCTGCAGGCGCTCACGGTGGCATTAACGCCTGAACAACTGGCCCGCCTGGATACCGCCTCGGCCTGGAAACAGGAAGGATGAAGATGACAGGATTGTATGAGCTGCACCACCCTGCCTTGTGCCTTGAGCGAAAGCGGGGTAGGATATCGAACGAGGAACGGCCTTTGGTTTCGGTGTGATGCGCGTCACCGACGGGATCTCGGTGACGCACGATAGGAAGCAGGATGCCGGAAGAACGCCGCTCACCTCATGAACAGGGAGGAAGGAAGAACCATGCACCATTATCGGATCGCGGTCCTACCGGGCGACGGCATTGGGCCAGAGGTCATCACCGAAAGTGTCCAGACGCTGGAGGCGCTTGGCGAGCTCCATGGCGGCTTCCGCATGGAGACGCAGCACTTCGACTGGGGCAGCGAACGCTATCTGCGCGACGGCGCGTTGATGCCCACAGATGGGCTGGCGGTGCTGGAGCGCGGGGGCTTTGACGGCATTTTGCTCGGTCCGGTTGGGGATCCACGGGTGCCTGACCATCTGACGCTGTGGGGCCTGCTACTCCCGATTCGCCAGGGCTTCGACCAGTACGTCAACCTGCGGCCTATGCGCCTGCTACCAGGGGTGCAAAGTCCCCTGGTCGGCAAGGGACCCGCCGATATTGATATAGTGTGTATCCGCGAGAACACCGAGGGCGAATACGCCGGGGTAGGCGGGCGCGTGCATCAGGGTATGGAGGAAGAGGTGTCCATTCAATCGACGGTCTTCACACGAGTGGGCACCGAGCGCATCATCCGCTATGCCTTCGAGTACGCCCGCCAGCACGGGCGCACAAAGGTGACGAGCGCCACCAAATCGAACAGCCTGCAGTACAGTATGGTTTTCTGGGACGAGGTCTTCGCGCAGGTGGCGGCTGAGTTCTCTGACATCGCACACGAGCAGCAGCTCGTCGACTCGCTGGCCGCCCGCTTCGTCTCCCGACCCGAGAGCCTGGATGTCATCGTGGCCTCCAACCTCTTTGGCGACATCCTCACCGACCTGGGTGCCGCTATCTCCGGCAGCCTGGGACTGGCTCCCAGCGCCAACCTCAACCCAGAGCGGCGCTACCCCAGCCTCTTTCAGGCCATTCACGGCTCTGCCCCAGATATTGCTGGCAAGGGTATTGCCAACCCTATCGCCTCAATCTGGTCAGGACAGCTCCTACTCGACCATCTCGGCGAGCAGGAGGCCGCCGCCGCCCTGATGCGCGCCATCGAGGAGGTGCTGGCGGCAGGGGAGGTGCGCACGCCGGATCTGGGTGGAATGGCAACCACGCGACAACTGGGGGAAGGAATCCGCACGCATCTGCAGAGGATCACCACATAAAGTGCGTTCTAGCGGGGTAGCCCAACGTGTATTCCGTAATTGCTCACAATCAACCTCTACATCTGTTTTAATCATACTGCTAACCTCAAAGTTAGTATGAACGAGTTGTAAAGTTCTGTACTATCAGCGCGTGAATCATTGCTGCTAATGTCCTAACCGCATCACTTTCACGAGTTCCTTCGTAAGATGAGGTAGAAATGATGACCTTGCTAGCGGGCCTGGTAGACCAATGGCTTGGAAAGGTATTTCACCGCCGGTAGATTACTTTGAAGGAGTAAAAGTACATAAAATTACCACCTTAGACATCCCCTTGGCCACACTTAAGTAAATCTTCAAACCTGTTATAGCAAGCCATCCTTAATTCTCGAGGAGTTTTTTCCCCGGTCAATAGACATTCGAAATCTGTTATATCAAAACCAGTATCAGCCAATCGCTCTGAAATGAAGCCTCGCGCATCTTCTGGTTTAAATGCCCCTAATTCAATAGGCATCTTAGCTACTTCATAAAGTGACGTTGTTCCTGTAGGGAAAAGATTTTCTACCGGCGGACGGATTTCTGCTACTAGCTGCACGTCTTTCAATAGACTATTCAACCAATTTAGCAATTGCTGAGCGCGACTTCCCGGCTTTGGATCCAATATACTCAGGTTATTCACCAACAAAATTACATGGTTTTTTCTCAAAAGACGATCCAGTTCTCCTGGCTTTTGTCCGCCCAACTGGTCTACTACTTCCTGTTTGGCATCAACAACCTTCATATCGTCTAATATATCCAGCCATACAATTCTCGTGGGTTTGTCAAACTTCAACTTGGCTTGCCCCTCACCTTGTATAAGATGTAGCATACTTGTCTTTCCGGTCCCTTCTGGCCCTACAATGGCAAAACTTGCATTCTTACTTAGCTGGTCCCACATCTTATGTACTTCAATTCTGCGGCCTATAAACGATTGCGTAGTTGCACTGGATCTACCAAAGAAAAACGGATTGGTGACAGGGCTTGCTCGCTCGAAAGGAATATAAGGCAGATAAGGAGAATTATGCTGTACATACAGTACGGGTACATACCAACTCACACCTTCTTTTGCGTTGATGTAGAGTTCTTTCCGCACTTGCGCCAAGGATCTTTGTATGCTGTGTCGTTCCGCTAGCTCTTTATAGAGAATGGGTACGATCATCTCTGTTATATCTTGCATGCGAATTGCCAGTTGCATTGCCACGACTGCTTTGACTCCAACTCTATTTAACTCTAGAGCTAATGAACCATATGTCTTGAGAATGTCTATATGTGCTGTGTGGCAAGCATGAAGTACCACTACTGACGGTAAGCCTCCCAAGTTAGTTAACTTCGGCGGATCAATTTCGGTACGCTGGCCTGAATCATCTTCCATAAGCAATACTGTGCAGCCATTCTTGAAATCTCCATGTCCCCAGTAATCCAGGATATCAAGCGGTGGATTGGCATACAAGGCTGCTTGAAGTTTGCTCATTGAAACATGCTCTACTGAAGCAACGGATACATCGTTCAATCTTACGGCTTTTTTCAAAGCTTGTCGAGCTTGCTGCTCTAGCTTTCTATCCTGATCTCCCATCTCGACGTAGGAGGAAACTGCCAGCAACTGCATTTTCTCACCTACATCATGTATTTTAGATTCTTGGAACTCATGAGCAATCATACGGGTGCAGCCAAGAGGTATTTCTCTCCCTAGATATAAGAAAAGAGGATTACTATCATCGTAATAAGCTAATTCCCACGGAATGGCTGCGAGTTGCAATGCATCTTGGTTGAAGCTAAAAACTATCTCTCCCCCACCGGCCCCACGTGCTTTTTTGAACAGATCCTGGAGATATTTGTTTACTATAGCATTATTTCTAAGTGCCTTACCGATCCAGCGGCCAAGATGCTGGTGCGTGTTCTGTTTGGGGTGCCTGTATTTATCAACTATACCAAGCAAATTAAGAATATTTGCTTGATTGCCTTCGAGTG
>DATGGW010000544.1:0-6877 GCA_035308345.1 Ktedonobacteraceae bacterium
CGTTCATGCGCGTCGTCAATGCGTTTCTGCACCAGAAGTAGCGGAGAAGAGCTATGGAAGATCCGGCATACGAACCTGGCCTATGACAACGATTCGTCAAATTTTGGGCCATTTGTGCCGCTCATGCATTTTTTACCTCTCAGAAATCCTCTTCTGCTGAGAAGAGCCTCATTTGACGAACCGCCGTCTTCTTTCGCTTCTTCTTTGGTTTCTTTTTGCGCCTTGTTGGTGTTGCTTGCCCTGTCAGTTGCTCCTGCCGCTTTTTCGTCGGAATAGGAAGATCATATTCGATCGGTGGCGAGTGCTGCGTCAGGTCGAGCTCGTAATGTCCAAAGCGATTGATGTGCTGCCGGATATAGGGGGAAAGCGCTGCTACGGCCTGCTCATCGAATTCACGGCCCTCAAGAGCGAGCTTCTGGAGTTCCTTGCTTACCACAAACACATTGTAGAGGATCACACAGTTGGCGACCAGGTGATTAAACTTGATAATTTTGCGCTGTTCCTCCCTGCGGTTCTCAGCGATGCCTCCCTCTCCGCCAAACAGAACCCACTTCGCAAACCCGTTAAACGCTTCACTTTTGTTCATGGCACTTTGCAGCATGGAGCGCAGGTCTGGATCTCCAAGCAGGTGCAAGAGAAACTCCGTGCGAACCACGTCCCCGAGTTCACGGAACGCCTGGTAGAGCTTGTTGCGGCGGCTATAGGTCCCCAGCTTGCGCAGAATGGTCGATGGCTTGATCGTGCCAGCTTTCACCGAGAGTACGACGCGCAACATATCAGGCAGGTGCGTTTCGATGACATTCCAATCGACTGTATCGGAGAACAACGTCTCAATATGGGTGTAATGGGCATCCGGACTGGGTCGGAAGAGGTTAAGATCTTTCCAGTTCCTGATCCTGGGCATGAGGGCGATGCCCAGCAAATAGGCCATGCCAAAGATGGTGGAGCTCTGCGCCTGGGTGTCGCCATGCAGCGTCTCCGGTTTTGGTTCCTTGTCCTCCTGCTCAAAGATGTCGAGAATGAAGGACCCTTCCCAGACCCCACAGGGAATGAAGTGGCTGAAGCGGGCAATATAATTGTCCGACACATGATAGTACCCGATGCCGCCATACCCCCCATAGCGGATGTGGTACTCCGCCAGGAGATTCTGCTCGTACATCTCCCACTTGGTGCCGTCGGCAGAGGCATGCTTGCCCTTCCCCCAGAACCTGGGCAGGTCGAAGCGGTGATACGCATGAATCACGAGCCGGATCGCTTCATCCAGGTTCTCGATGGTGATGTGGCGTTGATTGACCCAGGCGACATCGCGGCGATCCACGGCGTCCAGTGATCTGGAAGTCTGACTGGGACCCAGATTACAGCCGAAGCAAAACACGGCGGTCAGGTAGCGTGCCACGGGATGCTCCAGTTTGCTGTCGTAGCCGGAAATGGGGCCGAAGGGATGTGTCCAGTTGAGCCACTGTTCGGTATGCGTCAACACGTCGAGAATGTTGACCGGCTGTAGGCGCTCGGCCAGAGCTGCCTCCAGTTCAGGCAATCCCTCTGGAACCGGCTTCTTGTCCAGGGGACGAATAATCGGTTCGCCCTTCTCAATGCGCACATCCTCGTTCGGGAAGGTCGCATCCGTCTGGCGTGCGCGCTCTTCCAGCCAGGCGCGTACATGCGCGACAAAGGCTTTTCCCTCCGTCGGCAGCTCCACCAGTTTGCCATAGTCAGCAAGCTCCTGCTGATATCGACTCCAGGGAATGAGCTGGTCCCGGTAGTCGGCATAATGGTCACCGCCCTCGACGTAGAGGTCTCCCGACTTGAGACCCCACATGAGCTGGGAGAACACGCACACCTCAAAATGCCGCCGCTGCACCCGATCTGGGCACCGTACTCGACGGCTTGTTCCGCTCACGAGCTTCCACCAGACATCTAGCACCCAGGAGAGATCAAGCAGTTCGATACGCTGTGCTTCAGGCGCGCCCTCGTGTTCAACGAGGGCGGTGACGAGCCATTCACCACGACTGGCCTCGTGCTGCTGAAGAAAACGCAGTGCTGCTTCCATGGAGGTATCCTGAGTGCTGGAGCGGAAGGTGACGACAGAGAGCAAACGAAAGAGCGTCGCGCGGTGGCTCTTGTAATAGGACCACAAAAACTGCTGGTAGGTGTTGCCTGCGTAGGCGAGATGCTCCTCACACTGCTTGAGCACCTCCTCGCTTTGCTCGCCAAGCACGCCCTCGATGGCGGCAAAGCGTTCCTGGGTGGTCCCCTCCTTGCGGTACGCCACCACCAGATCACGCAGGGTGGTGACCAGCGCATCGGTGCGCGCCTGGTGCTCCAGGTGGTACTGCTGGAGAGCTTCTTTGCCTTTCTGGTGGATGGCCAGCATGCGTTTGATCAGCATCTCAGCCAGATCATCGAGCGCCTGGGCGGACTGGACGAGCAACAGGGCCGCTGCCAGCGTATAGCGTTTGCGCGGCAACATCTCGCGCATCCTGGCCGCATCGACAGGGAGTTACTGTAATGGGAAAACGGCGCGGCTAGACAGCGACAGAGAGGGGGTGATAAACTGGGAGCAAGCTCATGGGTTGGGCCAATAGATGAGAAGGAGCAGCGCCATGTACCCAACCGTTTCCCCGGAGCAACGCCAAGCTGCCAAACGTGAGATGATCGAGCAGCTTGAACAGGGAGCCTCGGTACAGCAAGCCAGGAGTCACAGCACGGTCCCTATGCATCGTGCGACCGTGTACCGGCTGCTCAAGCGGGTACGGGCCGAAGGAGAGAGGGCCTACACAGACCAGCGGCATGGTCACCCCATCAAGGTGTGTGGGGAGGTGCGAACCTTTCTCATCCAAACATGCCAGGCAGCCCCTTCGGTTTCCAGTCCCGTGGTGCAACAGACCATCCAAGAACGCTTTGGTCTGTCCATCAGTATCAGCCAACTCAACCGCGTCCGAGCTTCTCTCGGGCTGAGTCGGAAGTCGCCCCCGCGAGAAAAAAAAGTCATCACCATCCCGACCGAGTGAACCCGAGTGGCAAGAAGGGGCTGGTGGCTTATTGCTTCTGGCAGCAGCTACCGAGACGATGCTGATCACGCAGTTCAGCGAAGCGCTCTCGACCGCATGCGCAAGAGCCCGTCCTCCCCTGGCAGCTAGTTCAGCGGCTGTGCGACAACGGCTCCTGCTCACGCTGCTTTTTCTTGGAGCCGTCGGTTTACAGCGCTCCTGGGATCTGCGTGGCTACACCGCTGATGGATTAGCCTTGCTGACCGGACGCACACGAGCGTATGGGTACCGCTACACCGAAGCCTTTTTGTCGCAGGTGGCCCATGCTGGTGGGGCTGAACGCTTGACCAATGCCCTGGCATGCTGGACCACGCAGATGTGGCACGCGCGAGATGAGACAGCTGAGCAGCCCAGGTTTCTGACCTGCTACATTGATGCGCATCGCAAGCCCGTCTACACCGACATGCTCATTCCCTGGGGGCTGATCGGACGCTTGAGTTCTATCCTCGGGTGCCGTGCCCTGGTACTGCTTCACGACCAGCAGGGGCATCCACTGCTGGCAACAACCCACCGTGGGGATCAGCATTTAACGAGCGGGTTGCCCGCCATCATTGCGCACTACGAACAGCTCGTCGATGAGGTCCAGGTGAGCCGGATCATTGTGGATCGGGAAGGGATGGCGACTGAGTTTCTTGCCAGCTTGCATGCCGCCGGGCGAATGCTCGTGACGGTCTTACGGTCCGATCAGTATCGGGATCTGGCATCGTTCTCCGAGGTCGGGACTTTTCTTCCACTGAGCACAGATGCGCAGGGCCAGCTCGTGCGAGAGGTAGCTCCCGCCCACATCGCGTTGCCACGGCCTGATCATCCAGGCGAAGTGCTCTCCTTACAGGTAGCCCTCATCCGTGATCTGCGCCGTCTGGTTCCTGTGCAGTCCGGTCAAGCAGGCGCAGAACTACCGCGGCGTTGGGATGCGGATCTGGGGCGATTAGAGCGGCAGTGGTGGGAAGAGGGCTGGCAAGCCACCGCATCCCCGGCCAAAGAGATGGCTCCCAAGCTGATTCCCATTGTCACCACCGCAGGCACCTGTGATGCGGTCGAGCTGGCACAGACCTACATCCACCGGTGGCCTGCCCAGGAAAACGTCATCAAGGATTTCTTGCTACCGTTAGGATTGGACACCAATCATGGCTTTGCGAAGACGCCCGTGGTGAACTCGGAGGTGATCAGGCGACGAAACAGTCTGGAAAAACGGCTC
Source organism: Ktedonobacteraceae bacterium (assembly GCA_035308345.1). GTDB lineage: Bacteria > Chloroflexota > Ktedonobacteria > Ktedonobacterales > Ktedonobacteraceae > CF-113. The sequence continues at coordinate 4,249 of DATGGW010000544.1, forward strand.
GCCAAGCTCAAACAATGGGCACAGAGCGCCAGCACACGCAGCCACCAGGCTGGGAAATGGCATGATCGCCTACGGGTGCAGTTCAAGAGCCGTGCCGATGAGCTCTACCGTGAACTGGGCTTGCACCAAACCACCTTGGAGATGCAAGGGATGGCTGACCATCTGCTGCGACGGGAGATCAAAGAGCGCAAAGCGGCCATCGATGCGGAACTGGAGCAGCTACGAATCAAAGAGTGGCGAGCCTACGAGCATTGCAATCAGGAGTTTCGCAAACAAGAGCGGTACTGCAAAGAGCAACGAGACGTCCTACGTGCGTTGGAAGATCTGGAAGCTACCGAGCGAACGATGTACGAACTGGATCACCGCAAGGATCAGATCATGACGGTGTGCAAAGTCGCGCTGGCCAATCTGGCGATGTGGGTCCGTGATCACTACTTCCCCGCCTCCTATGCTCATGCGACGTGGCAGCGGCTGGTCCCGTTCTTCCAACTCTCAGGCACCGTCGTGCGGGATGCCACTACCGTACGAGTCGAACTACGTCCCTTCAATGACCGTGCGCTCAATCGAGATCTCGCTCTGCTGTGTGTGCGTGTCAATGACGCTTCACCACGGCTCCCAGATGGACACCATCTCTTCTTTACTATCAGTACGCCTCCCGCCTGTCGCGCTCTTCCTGTGCAAGAGGGCCTGGTAACCTGACTCCCTGATGAGACCGTACGGTCCAGCATCATCTTTGCTCTCTCATTGCGATTTCACTACCCAAAGTCACGTTGCAGATGAGCCCAACTCTCAGCATATGGGCTCTAGCACTCTGCGCCACCTGTCTCGCCTGTTTCCAGAGGTGTTCTCCCGCCTTCCTGACCCGCTTTTGCTGGACGAGGTGGGTTACTGCAAAGATCATCCAGGGTCCTACGAGGGCGTATATCCCTCCCATGGCAAGGAAGAAACACAGGGCGAGGAGCCCAACGACAATGGAGAGGAGCAGCATTCCCCAGCCCACGACGTTGTCCTCGGCTCCCATTGAAACCGCTCGGGTCTCTTTTTCTTGCGTGATGCCAGAGATGTGAGCGTTGCTGTAGATGGTGATCATCATATCTCCCCCTTCTTTCTGTGCGTCTTTCTCGTGCTCTTCTGTCTGCTCACAGTCTACATGGCGTCGTGCCGTGAGGCTTCTGTAGAATTACCAGAAGGGATTACCTGTTTGTGACGGTTCAGGTGAAAACGCTTTTGAAGGTGTCCTGGTAGAATTACCAGGAGGGAGGAATCGACAGTTCATGAGAGAAGCAGCGAGGGTGAACAATCCGGTATGCGTCTACATGCGTGCCTGAAAGGCGGGTCAATCTGGAGACTACCTGCATCCTGGTTCGTCAGACCAGGTGCTGTTCGATCGCGTAGCGGGTCGCGGCGCTGCGTGAGGAGACGCCTATCTTCCCATAGACCGAGGTGAGGTGAAAGTTGACCGTGCGCGGGCTGATGACCAGCTGTTCGGCCACCTGCGCGTCAGTGAGTCCTTGCGCTACCAGGCGGAGGACCTCCACCTCTCGTGTGGTCAGTCCAGCAGGATAGGTGGGCAGCGTCTTCGCAGTGGTGGTTGCTGGTTGCCCCGCCGCGGCCTGGGTGGACAACGCCACTCGCCCTGGCGCGGCGAGCACTTGCTCGGGCGTCATAGTGCGTCCCTCGGCCCACGCGGTGGTAAAGACCTGCTTGCCAAGCCGGGCGCGGGCAGCAGCCACGGAGCGCTCATAGCCAGCACGATAAACTGGTGGCAGAGGCATTCCCATACCTTCGCGCAGAGACTCCGCCGTCGCCCACAATCTCGCTGCCCAGGTCGGCTCTTCCTGTACCGCAACTATACCCGCCAATCCTTCCAGGTCAGAAACAATGATTAGCTTGTCGCCTCCTTTCCTGGCTAAAGCCAGGCTCTCTTGGTAGAGCGCTCGGGCCGCTATGCGGTCACCCTGGCGAGCTTCCACCTCTGCTAAAAGGGAAAGTGATTGAGCACTGCCTGGGCGATCTGCTATCTCTTTGTAGAGCAGTATGCTCTCCTCTGCCTGTGAACGCGCTGCGGCAGCATTGCCTTGCAGAAGGACGACCCATCCCGAGAGGTACAAGCAGTCAGCAATACCTCCCTTGTCACCTATTGTCCTGTAGAGGGCAATACTTTCCTCCAATAAAGAGCGTATGGCCTCAGAATCGCCCTGGGAAACAAAGTTCAACCTTGCCAACCCCCAGAGCGAGGCGGCTAGGCCTCTTGTGCTCCCCGACTCCCTATCCATTTTCAGGCACTCCTTGAACAGAGCACGTGCCGCCTCGTACTCGCCCTGCTCGCCGGCCACAGTTGCTACACGAAAGAGTGCGGAAGCAATCCCCTCTGTCTCGTTCACCTCTCTGAAGAGCATCAGCGCTTCCTCGCCCAAAGAGCGCGCCATGGTAAGGTTACCCCTATTCCAGGCTATCACTCCCAGTAGATAAAGAGAGCGTGCTACCCCTAAGTACAATCAACGAATGTTTACGGCTTTGGAGCCGATGACCGATAGGATCTTCTGTGGGCACTGGTTGAAGCGGTCGAAGCACGCTTGAGCCGCTGCGAGTAGTGCCGGCTTGGTCTCAAAGAGTTCACAATGGGTGA
>DATGGW010000545.1:0-18834 GCA_035308345.1 Ktedonobacteraceae bacterium
CTGGCCGCGCTGCGCGTGCGCGACCGCACGGGCAGAGGACAATTTATCGATATCGCCCTGATTGAGACCACCATGTCGATGCTCAGTAACGTGGCCTCGAACTATTTGATCTCCGGCGAGGAAGCTCCTCGCCTGGGCAACGGCCATCCAAACATTGTGCCGTACCAGGCATTTCGCACGCGCGATGGGCACATCGTTGTCTCCTGCGGCAATGATCGCCTCTACCTCGCGCTTTGCCGCTTACTGGGTCGCGAAGACCTGGCGAGCGACCCGCGTTTCGCCACCAATCCACAGCGCGTGCGTAATCGCAATGAACTGGTGCCTGTCCTGCAAGAAGCCTTTCTCCAACGCGCAACGGACGAATGGCTGCCAGAACTGCGCACCGCCGGTATCCCCTGCGGCCCTATCAACACCGTCGACCAGATTTTCAACGACCCACACACCCAGGCGCGCGGCTACATCTGGGAATGCGAGCATCCCACGGCTGGCAAGATCAAACTGGCGGGTTCGCCCATGCATCTGTCGGAGACGCCCACCAGGCTGTACAAGGCGCCGCCCCTGTTTGGCGAGGACGACGATAAAGTGTAGTTGGAACACCAGGGCGACCGCAAGGGTCTCCACCCTGTGTCCACTCCTCCCCCGCCCCTACGATGAACGGTCCGTACCCTCTCCGTCGTAGTCATTGTAAGGGCGGGAGCGGCTGGGTGGATGGGTGGAGACCCTTGCGGTCGCCCTCGTACCTTTTCATCGACCGCTTCTTGCCCATGCGAATAGAATAGTATGGTAGGGGCGACCCTCGCGGTCGCCCTGGATAAAAAATCCCACGCGCACCCAATTTATAGGGCATAGCTTGTTCTCTTTTAATGAATCCTGTATACTAGCCAGGACATCGTATGGAACTTTATGGTAGTGCCTGGAGGAAATTCCGCTATGAAGATTACCTGTAAACAACAAGACCTGAGTCGTGGACTCACAGCTGTAAGTCACGCCGTCTCAAATCGCAGCACGCTGCCCATTCTCTCAAATATTTTGTTGGCAACCGATCAGGGGCGTTTGAAACTTTCTGCTACGAACCTGGAGATTGGCATAAATTGCTGGGTTGATGCGCAGATTCAAGAAGAGGGAAGCACGACTATTCCCGCGAAGCTGCTCACCGACCTTGTGAACCGGCTGCCGCAAGCGTCCGTCGACCTGGCGCTCTCGGATGGGTCGAATACACTTAACGTTAAGGCGCAGGGCAGCAATGCCAATATCAAGGGTATGGATGCCTCAGAATTTCCGCTCATTCCAAGCGCCGAGGGTGGCGAACCTCCTGTAATGCTGGACGCTGTGCTGCTGAAAGAGATGATAGATGAGGTTGCCTTTGCGGCAGCCGACGATGATTCTCGTCCCGTCCTGACGGGTGTGCTGGTGCAGGTGAGCGATGAGAAGATCACTTTCGCGGCAGCCGACGCCTTCCGCCTGGCGGTGCGTGTTGCGCCGCTGCCCGGCGATGACCACCCGCGCGGTGATATCCTCATTCCGGCGCGCACTCTCACCGAACTTGCGCGTATCCTGCCTGTTGAAGGGCCGGTCGAGATGATCGTCACGCCCAATCGCAGCCAGGTGCTATTCCATACGCCGCAGCTTGACCTGGTTTCGCGACTCATCGAGGGAACCTTCCCCAATTTCCGCCAGATCATCCCGCAAGAGCACTCCACGCGAGCAGTGGTCGAAACAAAACTCTTCGCGGAAGCCGCCAAACGCGCCGAGTTATTTGCGCGTGACAGTTCAAATATTACGCGCGTCAAGATCAATCCCGGCGGCAATGACGGATTAGAACCCGGCGCAGTGACGGTCGAAGCAACGGCCGAGGACCTGGGCGACAATACCAGTGTGCTCAATGCTGCCGTAGATGGGTCTGAGATGCAGATCATTTTTAACGTCAAGTATCTCGCGGACGTGCTGGCAGTGATCGGCTCTCAAGAAGTCGCGCTCGAAACCAACGCGCCCACCAAACCCGGCGTGATTCGACCTATCAGTGAGCATGACTACACCTATGTGATTATGCCCATGCATATCAATCGCTAGGATCAGGGCGGGGCTTGCCCCCGCCCTTGCTATATTGCATTAACTCGGACGCTTTAATGTACCTGTCTCACCTCATATTGCATGACTTTCGCAACTTCAAGCGACTCGATTTACCCCTGGGGCGTGGCCTTTCACTCTTTTACGGCGAAAACGCCCAAGGGAAAACGAATCTACTTGAAGCTATTGCTATGCTTGCTACTTCCAACTCTTTCCATGCAGCATCTGATCGCGAGGTGATAAACTGGGATGCCCCAGATCGCATTGCGCGTATTATGGCGGAAGTGGAACGGCATGAGGATGAGATGAAGATCGAGATTGTGGTTATCGATGCCATAAATGGGGTTCCTACAGCATTTGTGAAGGATGGCATGAAGGACGCCATAAATGGCGCTCCTGCTGGATCCTCACGCAAGCGTATCAAAATCAATGGCGCTGCGAAAAAGGCCGCCGATTTGATTGGGCAGGTGACGGTAGTGCTTTTCGCGCCAACCGACCTGCGCCTGGTGGATGGCTCGCCAGAAGACCGGCGGCGCTTCCTCGATCGCGCCCTTTGCCAGATCCGGCCTCATTACTGCGCGGCGTTGATGAAGTATCGCAAGGTGACTACACAGCGTTCAGCCCTGCTCAAACGCATTCGCGACAATCAGGAGGACCCGCGCTTGCTGGACTTCCTCGACGAGAAATTGAGCGAGTGGGCCAACCTGATTATCTCCGAGCGCGAGCGCATGGTGGACGCATTGAACCAACATGTCGATCAACTGCAAGCGAACATCAGCGGCGGGCGAGAAAGCCTGCGTATTGTGTACCGCCCATCGTTCGCGGTGGACGCCGCGTGGAACGCTATCGAGGCGCTCGCACAATATCGACGGCAGTTGGGCGAAGCGCGGCGCAAAGAAATCCAGCAGGGAGTATGCCTGCTGGGTCCGCATCGCGATGACCTGGAGTTTGTGGTGAATGATGTCGATATGCTTACCTATGGTTCGCGCGGTCAGCAGCGCACGGCGGCGCTCTCCGCCAAATTTGGGGAACTGGCTTTCATGCACTCCGCGACAGGACAGGAACCGATTCTGCTGCTCGACGACGTGTTCAGCGAACTGGACACCACGCGGCGCGAGTACCTGCTGAACCAGGCGCTGCAACACGAGCAGACGCTGATTACCGCGACCGATTACAGCAGCTTTTCGGAGGAAATCCTGGCAAGGGCGCATCGTTACCAGGTTGTGGCGGGTGAAATCTCTCACACCCACTTCTAGCTGTGGAGGGCGACCGCCAGGGTCGCCCCTACAATGAACGCGCATGGGCAAATTCTCACACCCACTTCTGATCCAGCTCACTCCATTGACCCTGGATAGCGGCTACATCCGAGGCCTTCGGAATACTTTCACCATAGCGCACCAGCGTATACGCCCCGGTAATCTCCTCCAACTGCGGCTCTACCAGCGGCGCTTTTTCATCCAGGCGTTGTCGCAATTCATCAGGTGTTTCGTCTTTCTTGCGCGTAAAGCCGCGTGAAGCCGCCTTCATCAAGAAAGCGCGATAAATAGCGCGTATGTCGCGCGCCGCCAGGCCGCCGGATGCTCCCACCGGAGCGACCTGAGCAACACCTCCGGCGGCGGGCCGCGGCAGGAAGCGCCCAAAGATGGCGCGTAAGATGGCTTTCAACTGGCTCCAGAAAAGCGACCAGGACCAGAGGCTTTCATGAAAATCTTCATCACGTTGCCGTCCGCGTACGTGCATTTTCTCGCGCCTGCGCATTGCCCGCCGCATCAGTAATACCACTACGAGCAGAATTACTACCGGCACCAGGATTTTAAACACGAGTAGCAGCACAGGGAATGTAGCCGGGGGTATATGCTGGGGCTGCGAGTTTTGTTTGACGAATTTTGGCGCTGAATTTGGCTGACTTCGCGGTTTTGCCGGGACAAGGAGAGAAAACAGCCAGAAGAAAGGAGTTATGATGATGACGGCAATGTAGGCGAGCAGCCCGATCAACCAGTTATAAACGTTTACAATGGCCGCGCCCAGGGGGGCCAGTATATGCAGAGACGAGCTAAAAAACGTAGGGCTGGCAAAAATACCGGTGATGACGGTGATGACCAGCAAAATCGCTCCGAGCAGGCCAATGACGGTTAGCACGGCGCGTTCCTGCGCGACAACGCTGCCCTGTAACCCGGTGGAGTGACTGCGCCGCACAAAGGCAATTCTCGCCAGGGCATGCGCCGCCAGCGATAAATACAGGAACAGGGGAATGAGCAAGAAGAGTATCACGTCATCGCGTACTGCCACGCCCGCGCTGGTAAGTTCGGCGCGCAGCGCAGTAATCACAATCATCACAATGATGCCCAGGCAGAGTTCGCGAAAAATGGTGGACGGTTCAATCGTGCGGCTTGCAAGGCGCAGCCCGCGCCAGCATAAAATGAAAGAGAGCGCGATGATAAATACAACCTGGTAGAAATCGCTGTTGAGGAATAGGATATCATTGAACAAGGTCGCTAACCAGCGCAGGTCGAAGATAGCCGCGCCCTGCCGGGCATATACCTGAAGCCAGATAATGAACAGGCAAAGCAAACCGGCCAGTATAAAGAATAGGGGCGCGACAGGAATGTTTACCTTCCCGCTCCCACTCGCCTGCTCGTTCTCTGAGGCAAGCTGCGCGTTTTCGCCGCGCCTGTCCACCGTATAAAAGAACCATTGAGTTCCGATTATAAAGACAAATGGCGCCCAGAATGGCAAAAGTGGCGTGGGGGAGCCGAACATACTGGCGCTGGCCAGGCCAATCAAGACGGCAGCAATCCAGCTTGCCTCCATTGCTCCCAGCAAACTGGGCAACAGAAACTCACCCAGGCTGGTGATGGTCGAGTCTGGGGACGCCAGCACGCTTTGCTTGAGCCACTGTGCAGGCGACAAAACGTTTCCCTGTTTTCTTGGCGGCTTTCCAGGTGACCTGGGCGGTTCCATTTGTAAAGGATTCATGGTTGTCTTCCTGCGCTGCACATGTAGGGACGCGATTCATCGCATCCACCACAAAGATGATACCATGCTGGTTGACCCTGCACAAGCAACCCGCTCGCATCGCAGCATTTAAGGTGTGAGCCTGTTCAGGTCGCGCGGGAACGTCGTCGTTAAACGGATGTTAGGAGCGCCCGTAAGCTGCATGAGCAGGCGTTCCAGGCCGATAGCGAAGCCGCCTTCGGGAGGCATACCGTAGCGGAATGCTTCCAGGTAACTCTCGAATGGCTCTATGGGAAGATGCGCCTTCTCAAGCGCCGCCAGGTAGTCCGCGTAGAGATGGAGACGCTGGCCACCTGTCACCAGTTCGGTTCCCCGGAATAGCAGGTCGAAGGAGTTGGAATACTGCGGTCGCTGCGGGTCCGGGTACGTGTAGAATGGGCGTTTGCGCATCGGATAGCCCGTCACATAGAGAAAGTCGCTGTCAAACTCCTGTTTTGCCCACTCGCCCAGCCAGCGTTCATCCTGCGGCGAGAGGTCAGGTTCGCCACGCACATCCACACCATGACGCCGGAGAATCAGTTCTTGCGCGTCAGAGAAGTGAATATGTGGTATCTCCTCCGCTACGACTGGCATAGCGACGCGCAGCAGTTCCAGTTCGGCGGCATAGTATTCACCGAGATGCCCAATGATACCGGCAATTACGTCGCGCAGCAGAGCCATCACCGTGAAGTGATTTTCGATAAAGCCAAACTCGACATCCAGGCTGACATACTCATTGATATGGCGCGTGGTGTCGTGCGGCTCGGCTCGAAAGACCGGGCCAACCTCAAAGACGCGCTCGAAGACGCCCACCATGATCTGCTTGTAGAATTGCGGACTCTGCGCCAGGAACGCAGTCCGGCCAAAGTAGTCCAGCTTGAAGGTACTGGCTCCGCTTTCGGTGGCGGTGACGACGATCTTGGGTGTCTGAATCTCCGTGAAATCACGCACCATCAGAACAGCGCGAAATCCGGCCATCACGCCCGCGCCCAGTCGCAGCACAGCGCGGCGCGCTAGATTGCGGTTGGTAACGGCAGCATGATCGAGCAATGTGGTGAGATTGGCGGTGATCTTGCGTTTGTTTAGTGAGATGGGCAATACCTCCATCACCGGCGTAATGACCTCGATAGACAGCTTATGCAGTTCGACGCCGCCCGGCGCTTGCGACATCGCTACCACATCACCCTCGATGGCGATCACGCTTTCGACGCCTGCCGCGCTCTCAATTAACGGGGCGATTTCGGCCTCATTTTCGGCGACGGCTTGCAGCGTCCCCCAGCCGTCGCGCAGCACCAGAAAATCGATACCGCCCATCTGGCGCAGCGATTGCAGCCAGCCTGTAACACGAATACGTTCGCCAATATGCGAACGAACTTCAAGGGTGCGAATACGTTGCATAGCAAAGCTCCTTTCGGAAAAAAGCAAACAAAAAGCCCTCATCCTGCCAGGAGGACGAGGGCCTGTAATATAAGAGCCTGTCGTGGTACCACCACCATTTACCCCGTAATGGGGCCTTTACCGGTTCAATTCATCGTATATGAATAAACCGCCGCGCTGTAACGGGCGCGTCTCGAAACCGGCTAGCGTGCACCTGTCTCCGGGACAGGACGATTCACCGGTCGGCTCAGGGATGTCTATGGAAAGACGGCGGTGGCACTCTCAGCACGTGTGCCACTCTCTGCGCGCCGGCGGAGTTCCCATTCTGTTCCCATCACAGCCATTTTGTATTCTTGCTTGAGAAGGACTATACCATAGTGGATCGTGGGTGTCAATCTAATCAATCGCTCGATTTGGTGAGGCCTTGATAAGGTGACATAATTATCAATGAATAGAATGCAAAGGCATGTTATTATAAAAGATATAGACTTATCGCGAAAGGCAGAGATATGATCGAGGAGAAAAAACCTCAAGCGAATAGAGCACCATCACCATTCACCAAAATCTTCGGGTTTCTTGGTTTGCCGGGCCTGGCTCCCCGTCCGAATCGAACTTCGGCTACACCCGAACAGAGCCAGGCATCTTCAAATCGCTTACTGCTGCAGGTGGTGCAGCCGGGTCTGGCAGGGCTGATGGATGGGTCGGTTTCGACGCTCGCGCCCATCTTCGCTACCGCCTTTGCAACGCATCGACCAATTACTACTTTCCTGGTCGGTATGGCGGCTGCGACGGGCGCGGGCATCAGCATGGCATTTTCGGAGGCATTATCGGATGATGGCGTGCTGACTGGGCGCGGAAATCCGCTAGCGCGCGGCGCTATTACCGGGCTGATGACTTTCCTGGGTGGAGCGGGCCATACGCTGCCATTTCTGGTGCCAGATTTCCATGTCGCGCTAATTGTGCTTTATGTGGTGGTTGCCGTTGAACTTATAGCAATTGCCGCCATACGCCATCGCTTCTTCGGCACAAGATGGCTGGTCTCTATTATGCAGGTGGTCGGCGGCGGCATCCTGGTCGTTATAGCCGGTCTCCTATTTGGCAACGCTTAGCCGGCATATACACCGTAAATTAGGGTACGAGGACGACCGCCTGACCATTCCCCACTTTTTTAGGACGAGGGCGACCGCAAGGGTCTCCACCCAAACGCCCCGCCACTCCCGCCCTTACAATGACTACGAAAGCGGCTCATGTAGTAACGTTCATTGTAGGGGTGGAGACCCTTGCGGTCGCCCTCAAAATCCTAACGCACGTATGCAAAACATTATTAATTAACGGCCGCTGCTGCCCTGCTGGAAGCGGCGAGCAACCTCGTCCCAGTTGACCACGTTCCACCAGGCCGCCAGATAGTCGGGGCGGCGGTTCTGGTACTTCAGGTAGTAGGCATGCTCCCACACATCGTTGCCCATGACAGGATACAGACCATCCATCAAGGGGCTATCCTGGTTAGCTGTGGAAATGACCGAGAGTTTGCCGCTATTGTCGACCACGAGCCATGCCCAGCCGGAGCCGAAACGCTTGACGCCCGCGTCGTTGAACGCGGCCTTGAACTGGTCGAATGAGCCAAAAGCCTGTTGAATGGCGCTCGCCAGCGCGCCGGTGGGTTCGCCACCGCCCTGGGGTTTCATAATCGCCCAGAACATACTGTGGTTGGAATGGCCGCCGCCGTTATTGCGTACAGCCGTGCGAATGCTATCCGGCACATCGTTGATGTGGCGCAGAATGTCGTCAACGTTCTTGTTAGCAAAGTCGGTATCTTTGACCGCATTGTTCAGATTGTTGACATAAGCAGCATGATGCTTGTCATGATGCAGTTGCATCGTCTGCGTGTCAATGTATGGCTCCAACGCATTGTAGTCATACGATAGTGATGGAACTTCAAAAGCCATAACATATCTCCTTAAATAGAGTTGCAGGGGCAACCATGCTTGTCGCCCCGTTTTTCGTAAAAGCTTACCGTATCTAGTTGTATTAGATGGACGCGCAAATGTCAAGGTCATGCATGAGGGCGTAAAGACAGCAATAATGTGAGGAAGTTAGAAGTAGTTCGCTATTTTCGTTAACAATTCATCCATCTCAAATGGTTTTGCCAAAAAGTCATCGGCGCCAGCCGCTCTTGCTGTTGGCTCTGCACTGGGATGTGCTGAGAACATAATCACCGGAATATGCTTCGTTTTCTCCTGGCTTTTGAGGTGTTTGACAATCTCACGTCCATCTTTGCCTGAGAGCAAAACATCAAGCAAGATGAGGTCGGGGAAGCTGCGATCATGGATTTGTTGGACATACTCGCCCTTGTCCGATGTTGCAACTATATACCCTTCCAGCTCTAGTAGCTCTCGCAGAAATTCTAAAATATCTGGTTCATCATCAACTACGAGAATTTTTTTCTGTCTGCTCTGCATATATATCAATATCCCCTTGCCTGCAAGCGCAGCAACAAATGCTCTATGCCCCTGTGTTTGTGTGCGGCAAGGCAAAATAAAACGTTGCGCCTTCACCTTTTCGGCTCTCAACCCAGAGCCGACCGTGATGCCGTTTGATAATTTCGCTTGAGAGGTATAAGCCAATCCCAAGTCCAGGATAGGTTCTTTCCTCCGGATCAGTGACTTGATAGAATCGCTCAAAGATTTTCTGCTGGTGGTCATTGGCAATGCCAATACCAAAATCTTGCACGCTCACGATGGCATTTGTTGCATCTTTGGCAACACGAATAATGACCCTATCTGCTTGTGGTGAATACTTGATAGCGTTAGTCACAAGGTTAACGAGCACCTGCCCAATGCGGTCTCTATCACCATATATCATTACTTCTGCTGTTCCCTCCAGATGAAGTCGATGGGTGTCTGTGGCTGCCTGAAGATTTTCTATCATTTCTTTGACAAATGTATCGAGATCAAAAGATTCTTCGCTGTAAGTAAGTTTGCCGGTCTGTACCCTGGAAACATCCAGCAAATCACTGATGAGTTTCGTTAACTTATTCAGTTGACTATTCATGCGGGCAAGGTAATGCAGGGCTTTTTCATCTGCTTGATCGGCCAGGCGTCGTTGAAAGAGATTCGTGAAGCCTTTGAGACTTGTGACAGGCGTTTTAAGTTCATGGCTTGCCATACTAATAAACTCATCCTTGCGCCGCTCCAGCTCTTTTCTTTCGGTGATATCTCGTATTGTTCCCGTGAATAAAGGATTTCCTGCCTTCGGCACTCTGGTAATCGCTAATTCAATGGGAAATTCGGAGCCATCTTTGCGCATCGCCACGATTTCAGTGCGCCTATCCATCATTGTTCCCTCACCACTAGTAAGATAGTGTACCAGGCCGCTTCGATGCCTCTCTCGCAAAGAGGGAGGGATAATCAGTTCTGCCATGTCCTGACCTATGACTTCACAGCGGGCATAGCCAAATGTGCTTTCAGCAGCCGGGTTGAAGTCAACGATCTTCCCTGTATGATCCATAGTAATAATGGAGTCCAGCGCCGTATCAAATACGGCTCCCTTCCGCGCCTCGCTTTCATTGAGCGCTTCCTGTACTTTTTCCCGCTCCCGAATTTCTCCCAGTGTTTGCTGATACAAGCGAGTGTTATCCAGCGCCAACGCAATCCGGCGTGCCAGCTCCTGGGCGAACAGGAGATCATCGTATGTGTAGTGTCGATGAAGCTGAACGGAGGAAAAGGTGATCGCGCCGATGGTCTTGTCGCGTGCAATAAGCGGAACACCCATATAGGATTTCAATGCAAGCGCGTTGACAATGCTCAGCAGTTCAGGGTTATCTTGCACTGTAGCTAGCACGCTGCCTGAAACGGTCGAAATTAGTTCTGGACTGCCCGTTTCAAGGATCTTCTGCAAACCGTGCGTTGTACTTTCCCGGTCTTTATATTGTTCATAGAGCGCTCGCACCAATGCAATTTTTTCGGGATCAATGTGGTTCACACTGATTTCTTTAATCTTTTGGTCGTCATCAAGTATCGCAATTCGACAATAGTCTGCCAGTGTTGGCACGATTAGCTCTACTATTTCTTTCAGAGTGATCTGATGGTCAAGGGAAGAAACCAGGAGATTACTTGCTTCATTGAGTACGTACTGTTTTTCCTCCGCGTGTTTGCGCCCGGTAATATCTCGAAAATTTGCTACATAGGCCTGGATGCTGGGTTCATTGAGGTAATTAGTTGTGGTACTTTCGATCCAGCGCATGGAGTCATCTTTATGGAGATAGGGATGCTCGACGGTCACGGTCAAGCCAGGGGTTTCGCTGACTGCTTGAAATTGTTCTAATGCCTCAGCTATATGATTTGGAGGAAACAGATCACGGATACTTCGCCCAAGTAATTCCTCAGGAGTGTAGCCTAAAATCTTTTGCACAGATGGGCTCACATAGGTAAAAGTGCCCTCTTTGGAAACTAATGCAAGAACATCCGAACTATTTTCAATGAGTACACGAAATAGCTTTTCATTATGGTTGAATGCTGCTGTCGTTTTTGAATGCGCGCCAATCTTTCGGGCTGATGTTGCCATCGACTTACATCCTCACCTTGACTTGATAAGAGCAATTCTTTTGCAAACACTATAACATGTCTGATCTGCTTTAACCAAGTGAACAATACGAAAGGATGCCGATTGCTTGTAATGAGTTGATGGTATGAGAATAGCCAGTTCAATGTGCTACCATTTAATATAGAGCTGGTGGACGCGATCAATTGCGTCCCTACATATCCACTCAATATCACTGTTAGGAGCTACTTCTATGACACGACAAGACCCCAGGCCCGGCAATTGGCAGCTTTTTCGCATCTGGGCAAGCATCGGGTTACAATCTTTTGGGGGCGGAGCATCGACGACACTCTTAATACAGCGCATATTTATAGAGAAACATAAATGGCTGTCAATGGAAGAGTTTACGCATCTCTGGAGTTTATGTCTTCTTACTCCCGGCATCAACCTTGTAGCTCTGACGATTTTAATCGGGCGCAAATTGGGCGGAGCCAGGGGAATAGCTCTATCCCTGGCAGGATTACTTCTCCCCAGCGCGGCAATTACCTGCCTGCTTACTGCTGGCTTCAAAGCTGTTGAGAACCTGCCGGCGGTACAGGCAATCCTGCGAGGCGTGGTTCCGGCTACCGGCGGAATTATGTTGCTTGTCGGGCTTAATTTTGCGCAACCTCTCATCCGTAAAGGTTATAAAGAAGGGATTCTCTATTTGCTGCTGAGCAGCATTCTCGTCCTTGCCTCCGCACTTGCAGTCATTCTCTTGAAGCTCTCAGTGGTTGTAGTAATTCTTGGCGCTGCTTTTCTTGGTGCGCTCTTATTTTCATCAGAACAGGTTTCTCCTCTGCTTAAACAAGGGGAGGGAACCAGCAATGATTAATCCATTCATCTACTTTCTTCTTTTCCTGAAAGCCTCGCTATTCTCATCAGGCGGATCGAGCAATTTACCCAGCCTGCACCAGGATTTGATAGCCAATGGCTGGGGCAAAGAAATCTACTTCGGACAATCTATCGCTATCGGGCAGATCAGCCCTGGCCCGAGTGGATTATGGGTAATCAGCCTGGGCTACCTCACCTATAGCTATCCCGGCGCATTGCTCGCGTTGATTGCTATCACTATCCCTCCCATGCTGGTGCTCGTTGTCTCCGCCGGTTACACCCGCATCGAACATCGAGCATGGGTGCAGGGAGCTATGCATGGCGTCTCACTCGCTGTCATCGGCCTCCTGCTCACCGTCGTCTGGACTATTCTGCACCAACCGGGCGTAGACTGGAAAGGGCTGTTGATAGCCGCCGGCGCATTCGGGCTGGCTTTGAGTCGCAAGATAAACATTCTGATTATTTTAAGCGTGGCCGGACTCGTGGGTTTTTTATTGTACCGGTAAACGGAGGCAATCACGATCAGGGCGACCGCGAGGGTTGCCCCTACCATACTACGGCCATAGAAGCTGCTCCATTCGTGTATAGTAGCGGCGACCCTTGCGGTCGTCATGCATCAGTGATCAAGCATGGGGGCGAGTTCTTCCCATTCGACGCTGGTCTGGCGTCCGTTGTCAAATTCCTCCATGAGCCAGGCGTACGCTTTTTGCAGGCGGGGATCGTCTTTGGCGAGATCGAGGCCGGTGTGCTGGCGAATGAGGAAGATCAAACCTGCGAGGCCGCTCTCTTTGGTGAGCGATACCTCAAGCGACCTGCCAAGCAGTTGTGGGACGTTGAAGGGAGCGTACATCCACCAGAATTTGTTGAGCCCGTCAGCATGCACGCCCGCCCTGGTGCGGTGCGCATCGCGGCCATAGAGCGGGTACTTAGGTGGAACAGGCTCTCCCATCTCGGCGTAAAGAGACACAAGCTCGTTCAGCACTGCGAAATCTGGCTGTTTTTCGCGGAAGTAGCCCATCCCCACGAGGTGCATCAAGACGGCTTCGAGCGGAGCATTCCCTGTGCGTTCGCCTTTGCCGAGCGATGTGCCATTGATGACGCCGCAGCCGGCACGCAGCGCAGCCAGGCAGTTTGCGACAACCAGCCAGGTATCGTTGTGCGGATGGAACTCCAGGTCGGCAGGTTGCAGACCCAGCTTGCGCATCTCCTGGAAAATACGAGGAATGCTGCGCGGTAATGCCACATCGTCAAAGGGTAGCCCAAGCCCCATGGTATCACAAATGCGAAATTTCGGACGCAGTTGAGGACCGTAAGCAGCGCTTATCTCCTGAACGTTCTCGATAAACGGGCGCATGAAGTCCATTGGAGCGCGCGTGGCGTCCTCAAGATGCAGCCTGGGGCGAACCCCTGCATCCAGCGTCATCTTCAACGCCTCCAGGTAGGTCTGCGCGGCCTGGTTTCTGCCTCCCGGCTTGAATTTATGGAACGTGTGATAATCCGAAGCGGAGGCAAGCATGCCTGTCTCGCGAACACCCAGGCTGCGAATAAGCACGACATCTCTGGTTGTTGCCCGAATCCAGGTGGTCGGCTCTATTGGAGCGCCGCCCTGATAGCGTTCCAGAGCGCCCTGAAGCGCGGCGCGATCGGAGGGACGATAGACAAAAAACTCGGCCTGCCTGATCGCTCCAGAACCAGCGGTGAAGCGACAAAGAATATCGTATATTTTAAGGCTCTGCTCGCTTGAAAGCGGAAGGCCACCTTGCTGACCGTCGCGGTGAGTTGTCTCGGTAGTCCATGCCTCGGCGGGCAAAGTGGCTGGACGCTCTGTCCAGGCATAAGCGGGGAAAGCATCGCGGGGAAAACTGGTAAGAAAGTATTCCGGCTCAGTCGGCTCAGGAATCGTAAACATATTCTATCTCCTTGTATGCAAGAATGGCTACCCATTCAACATGCGACATTTCTTTTCTCTCTCTATCAGTTGTACCCGATAGCATGATAAAAGTCAATATCATTTGATAGAATTCTAGATAACATGATTTATATTGATTTTCAGTCAGCGATTATTCAGAAGTGTTGACAAAATGAGTGATGCTCTCTATGATTGACGTAGGGGCGAGCCCTTGTGGTCGCCTGCGATGGGGAAATGATGCCATCACATGGCGGGCGCGCACGGGCGGGCGACCACAAGGGCTCGCCCCTACGGACGGGGGTATACCAAAACGAGAAGGCAAGTAATGATCGAATTAGAAGGCGAAAAATATCTGGATGGAGATGAGGCCAGCAGTCTGTTGGGAGTAAAGATGTCCACATTGTATGCCTACGTGAGTCGCGGCATCCTCAGGAGCTATAAGCAGGGCATCAAGCGGCAGCGCCTCTATAAGCAGTCCGAACTCGAAGGTCTCTTGCGTTTGCGCCCCGGTGATGCGCCTTCACCTGTCAATATTGCAAAGCCGGGCGAGGAAGATACCGCGCCCGCGAAGAAAAAACCTCCCGAAATTCCTCTGGCCGAGGACTGGGTGCCATATACTTGATTGACAAGAACATAGGATACAACATGCAAGAAAAAAGCGTGGGCTCTCTGGCGATTGCCAGCTCTGCCGGAGGCTTCAAGGGTGTTTTTGCGCATGGAGTATTAAGCGCGCTCGAAGCGGCCGGCATACGCGCGAACGCCTACGCCGCGACCTCGTCGGCGGTCTTTCCCTCTATCTCCGCCGCCATCGGCCAGGCCAACGAGATCGCTCTGAAATACTGGCGTGTAGCCTTACAGACGCTTAAGGAAGCAGGGAAAGGCATGAGCGAATCGGTGCTTGCAAGCATCGCCGCGTCTGGGCATATCCTGCGCACCCGGCCATTTCTGCCCGGCATGCCGCGCATCGTGATTGCCACCAGCGCCGTGATTACCGCCGAGGGAGCGGAACTGGCCCAGGGAGATGGAGCCAGGAGGCTGGGTCGCCGCCTGCTGCTCCAGGCGGCGCGCGGCGATAGAAGTTGGGCAGATCAACACTTGCAAGCCTACCTGTTCGATACGGCCGCCGATGACGAGCAACACCGTCTGACGATCACCAATATCGATGAAGTAATCTATGCGTCCACACGCATGCTGCACGCTTGGAGCAGGCCAGCATGGGTAGCAGGTCGTCCCTATGTTGATGGCTGCTACACGTGCGCCTGTCCCGCCATCGAAATGGCAGAACGCGGCTATCGCGAGATCATCGCCATCGCCAACGAGCCAGGTATCCTGTATCATGACATCTTCCAGAGCGAAGCCATACCCGATAACTGGCATGGTATACCAATCCACATTATCCGCCCAGAGATCGACCCGGCCACGCTGGGCGCGGACTTTACAGGTGTAACCGACGAGGGTCTGGTGGCAGGCTATAATCATGGGTTGGAGATTGGCCGGAAGTTTGTGGAGCGGTGGCAAAAGATGTAAGCGATACGAAGAGAAGGATAATATGAGCGAAAAACAGGCGAATGAGGCCAGCCAGTACCTGATAGCTCTGGCTAAGCGAAATGCCCAGGCATATGCCGCACTTCCCAACACCAGAGCTATCATTGTGGCCGGTTCTGCAGCGGAGGGAATAAGTGACTTCTACTCGGACCTTGATATGATTGTCTATTACGATGAACTGCCATCTGAGGAAGCATTGCAGATGGCCTGCCAGCAGAATGAGGGGGAAGAGCGCAGATTGTTCGGGGAGCGCAATGAAGGCGCTTTTTTCGAGGCATACAAGGTGCGTGGGGTGGAATGCCAGGTTGTTCAGACTACTATTGCAGTCTGGGAGCAGGAAATAGCGCAGGTACTCGAACAACTAGATGTCACTTCCCCACTTCAGAAAGCACTATCGGGCATGCTAGAGGCTCTTCCCTTACATGGTGAAGCGCTCGTCCAACAATGGCAAAGCAGAATCGCCAGCTACCCCAACGCGCTGGCAGAAGCCATGGTTAAACATTACCTGGCGTTTTTCCCCGTATGGGGCATGCAGGAGCATTTCACTACACGCGACGCCACATGGTGGCTGCACCAGATACTGATCGAAGCGGAAGAACATATACTTGGCATTCTGGCGGGTCTCAACCGCCAATATTTTTCGTCATTCCAGTTCAAGCGATTGCATCGTTTCATTCAACATATGCCTGTTGCCCCGGAGAACCTGGCTGCTCGCCTCGATGCGCTCTTGTGCGCTGATGCAGCAACAGCCGCGAGTCAGATTAGAGAGCTTGTGCAGGAGACGATGGCTCTCGTAGATCAACATATGCCACAGATTAATACGACACCGGTACGCAAGCTGCTTGATTATCAACAGCAAGCCTGGAGACCAATAACCTGACACTTGCTATTTGGCGGCAGGATGCTTTAGTGAGGGAAAGTGAGGATATAAAAAGAGATGCCCCGACATTGGGACATCTCATAACTGATATAATCAATTATAACATTTTGGCGGGCAAAAGTCAAATTTTTATCGACCTGCCGCGAAATACACGATCCAGTTGCCACCTTCCCAGGTCGCTTGCAGATAGTAGCAGCCTGCTCGCGCGATGTAGAGGTTGATGGGGAATATGCCCCACTGCTGGTCATCGGTAGTGTGGTTGGAGATACTGGTATCGATCGGATTGACCTGGACGGTCCTGATCAGACGCCCCCCGCCAGCATAGTAGCCAAACCAGAGCGGTACCAGGCTGCCTGCGATGCCACCATGCAGCGTGATTGTGCCGTTAAAATTCGTTTCTCCGACGAGCTGGATCTGTTGATACCAGCCCAGTTGCGACGGTTGCGCCCGCGTGAGGTGATTCAGCGTGGCATGCGACCCATTGAATCCGGTGACCCACATAGGTTCGCCGCCGACGCCTGCCGGAAAGGACGGGGAGTCAAAGTTCTGAGTCAGTGTATATTGCAGGCAGGACTGCGGCGCAGCATCCAGCGTAGCGGACTGAGGGACAACAGGCGGCTTACTGGCATCCCAAATATTGACGTTCTTCGTGTCGAGCTGGGATTGGGATTCGATATTCTCTAAAACGATTATCCTGCCTGGCTGTGCCGCGGGAGCAGGTGTTGTATGCATAAACAGCCCTGAAAAGCTTCTTTGCAGGAAAGAGAGATTCCCGGACAGTGTGAAGAAGAGCAGCGCCAGTATACAGCCTGCTGTTGCTGCCTGCCAGAGACGCATACGCGTGGCAGGGCGAGCCGCCAGCGCGCGCAGAAATGGAGGAGCACCCGTAAAGGGTGTCCGGCGCCTGCTGCTCGCGCCGGGTAAATCGCTGATTTCTAGCTCGATGTCGTCATGTTCAGGTTCGTTCATACGCTGCGCTTTCCAGGGTTCGCTCCATGAGCACCATGGGCGGGCGACCACAAGGGATCGCCCCTACATTTACAGGGTAAAGCTGGCGGAAGCTGCGAGTTGTGCTGGTGTTTCGCTCGCCGGGGCCGCGTAGCCTGTCATTAATTGCTTCCAGGTTTCTTCGCCGCCAAGGTGATAGATGGTTACACCTGCCAGCTTTGGCGCAATTGTGCTGTCGCCTACAAACAGGATAGCCACAGCATGACCGGACCGTCGCACGCGCGCAAGCGCATCCAGCAACGGGTCGCTGATGGCGCTGGTGATGACGACTACAGTGGCTCCGGCCGGCAGGTGTGCGCGTTCGGCCAGCACTAGGTCTTCTATGGGGCTGCCGAAGTATGATTGGACACGCGCAAGCGTATCCATGACGCGCTTGCGCTGCTCCTCGCTGCTGGAAGGCGGCAGGTGAATACGGCGACGTTTCACCTGTTCTGCTACGATGCTTTCGACGGTGGCAGTCTCTTCCGCCGCATCGCCCTCCTGGGCAGTGGGCAATACTATTCCCAGTTCCGGCATGTACATGGTGGTGTTGGCGTACAGGCCAACCGCCAACCCCTGATCGATCGCCCAGTTTGCTACCGAGGCCGCGGCGCAGATGGACAACTCCTGAATTTCGGGATGGATGCCATAATACACATCCAGTTGTGTGGCTACATTCAGGAAGAGCGCCAGCGTATAGGTGGTGGTTGGCTGGTACAGCTTGCTCTGCATCTGCATGGCGCGCGCTGTAGCTTTCCAATGGATGCGCCGCAGGTCGTCGCCATACCTGTAGTCGCGCACACCCTCCACGCGCGACGGGTCTTCAAGCATGCGCCGTGGGGCCTTGTAATCTCCGAAAGGATGACGCGCGGGCAGGCCCAGACTGGTGAGCGGCACAACCATCGGGTAGACAAGCAGGTACTGGCGGTTGGTAAGCGATTGCTGGCGACTTTGAAAGCCGAATACATCGCCGCTGCGCAGGGTTGTTGGCCCGAATGCATGCACCCCGCGCGCATTGCAATACACATTATAACGGCGCGTCACTCGTTCATACCAGCGCAGACTGAAAAGGCTTTCAAGCACAACGGAATTGCTGCTCGTACTTACACGCAGGTTACGCCCGCCAAAAATCAGATTGCGGGGAATAACTTCTTCGATCTCCAACCAGGGAAGAGGCAATAATTTGGCGTTTTCAATTGAGAGTGAAAGCGAGATCTCTTCGCCGAACAACACGCGCTTTTCGCCCAATTCGCGCTGATAACGCACATCCCGCATGCAGTAATTCGCCCAGACATCGGCGGTCAGCAGGATAAAGAGCACAAGCAGGCCCAGCAGCAGCAGCAGGGGTTGGTGAAAAAGCAAGCTCACCAGAATAACTGCGATGACGGCATAGTACCATTGTCTGTTCATAACTCAACCGGAACCGCGACACTATGCAGGACTTCTTCAATGATCTGTTCCATGACCTGCCCGTGCAGGCGCATCTGGCTGGTCGCGATGATGCGATGAGAGAGCACCGGGCGGGCGACGTGTTTGATATCGTCGGGTATGATGTATGCGCGTCCATGAACAGCGGCATAGGCCTGGGAAGCGCGATACAGGGCCAGTGTGCCGCGCGGGCTGACGCCCAGCTCAACGCCGTTGTGATGGCGCGTGGCCCGCA
>DATGGW010000546.1:0-7772 GCA_035308345.1 Ktedonobacteraceae bacterium
CGCTCGGTATGGCTGAGTTCACTCTTATTTGTGACCGATTTTTGTCTTGACATTGGGGTACACCATAAATGGCGATATTGTTGTAGTCGTTCATATTGAACAAGGTTCACATGGAGAGGCTACGCTGAAACGGTTTTTTCAGGAGAATGATGGAATACGTCTTCATCCAGAAAATTCTCAGCTTGAGGATATTTTCATTCCAAAAAGAGAATGGATTAGGGAATGGGAAATACGAGGTAAGCTCTTCGCTGTTCATCGTCGTCTGCCTTCCGGCTAATTAGAATGATTATGATCAACTGTGTACAGGTGGCGGGCGTAAAGTAGTTATAATTTCTTCTCCGATCATCCAATCTGGTTGCATTAATTTAATAGGTATGCTCACGCTAGAATTGTTAAAACATGATGATAGAGGTTGAGTTTCTCGATCATCATGCATGTTAGCAACTAGTTAGTCATATGAACTCTCATGTCCAATGATTGTGTGAAATCCACTTGAAGAGCTCCCATGACATCCTGCCTAACACTACGAGAAAACCCCATGGTATGTGATTGATGACCTCGAGGGATTTTTCGAGGGGTTTACCTCTGCCCTCTTTTTCTGTAGTTTTCTTTTTCGTCGATTTGTTTAGTCGTTTGGATCTCTGAGACACAAAATGTCCTCCTTATCGTTGATGCTAGAAGTTGTTTAGCTGAACTAGAGGACTGTTTGTGCTGGAAGCCAGTGCAATACACACTTGTTATATTGAAATCCAACTGATTCTGTGGTAACATTACACTTAGCATTGACAATGGTAGCATTCAACTGTCAAGTAGCACAAAACAGCCCAGCGTTTATGGGCGCATTTGCAGGAAGCATCGGTTCTTTTAATTTCGAAACGTGATCGCCAAATCCAACGGTTCGAGATTCGAGCGATGCTTCTTGTCATACATTTTCTCCTTTCATCTTGAGTAGTTGGAACTAATATTCCATAGCCACAGTATAGAATATTAGTTCCATCTTGGGAAGAATCAATTGCTGCCTTTTTAGCCACAAGTACTTTGGAGACTTAGCATGTTTCGATCACGAGGGTCTAGTCAGTAAAAATCTGTTATATTAAGCAATAAAAGTTGGTTAAAGCGGCTTACTTTACACGCAGTATGCCTAGGGTTCGAATCCCTAGTCGCCCACTTCCCGCGTCTTCCACACTGACTTTATTGGGCATTCTATACCAATCGAGGGGTATTACAATTGTAGAGTTAAACAGTGGATTCTGCAACCGTTTTCGCGGTGTCAAACCTACTGTCTGTTTTTGGAGCTTTCTTCTTTTTCATGTAGTTACTTTATTGGCAAAATCTCGTTTAGTTTAGCGGATACTAGATCGCTTAGAGTGTTCCTTTAGAAAGAATAGGAAATGAGATGTCTGAGTCGTCTGGAGCGATGGAACTTCTTTATCCGATTTATTTGAATGTCCCGATGATGATTAGTTTTGTGGCGACTATGGATGGCGGATACTCTTTAGAAAAGGTTTGGAAAGAGACTAAAAACCTGTCTGGAGAAATGGCTGGGGCGCTTGAAGGCGAGGCAGGTTTACCCGCAATGGTTTCGTGGCTTGCACATGCTAGTCTAAAAGCATCCGGTAATGTTGACGGAAAGTTAGGAAAAGCAGAAGAAAGCCAAATCGTTTTCAAGCATACAGAAGCATCTATGTTTATGAGGCTAAGACACGAACTCCGACGCCAAGGTCGCATTATATCACTTGATGCATGTGATGAGGAACATTGGCAGCAACTAGTACCTTTTAGCTTCGTTGAAATATCTGGGGAGATTCACCGTACTCCTATCAATGAAATTGTTCAACTTTCTAAGAGACTGATACCGATTATGGTTCAGACATTGCCGCTCACTAAAGATGGTAATATCGATATACCCGCCCTTTCTCCTGATCAGCAAAGTTTATTGGCAAACATATCTATTGTACAGGCGATTGTTGCTGACCTGGAGTCTTCGCCTATATCCGATGCGATAATAAAACATGAGGGACAATGGGAAAAGGTGGGTGTACTTAATCTATCTACTACGGTATTACCACTTTCAGATCAGGAGCTCCTTCACTGTGGAAATGTAAGAGTGATCGGCAAGTGTACACGGATTTTGACAACAAAAGACAGCATTAACCTCTTCCGTCGTTCTGTGCTTGGCATTGCTAGTCAGAGCCTATCAACTCAATGGGCTCAGAGTTTCAAATCAACGCCGGATGTGAATATCAAGTTGGAATCTCCTACTGTAGATTATCCTGCTGTCGAAATCCTTCCTATGGCTATCTATGTTTAATCACTAGCAGTTAGTGATACCAAGGGACGGAGTTGGTTCATCTTGTCTACTGTTGTTCGTGGATGTTCGCTCTGTGCTCAAATGGCCGCTTCGTTGTCCGCGTTGTATCGTTTCGTATTGTAGTTTGTTATCGGCTCTGCTGTCAGTTTTGCTGGCAAGATATAACTGAGGGAGAGCCAGGTATGTTGATTAGGTGACGCACGCTCTACTTTTGCTCGAACGCCAGCCGTACCCCAAGTGCGAGTAGCACCACGCCTGTGACTCCTTGCAGCATGGCACGGATGCGGATCCCAAAACGGCTTTGCCCGGCTCGGGGCTTTGCCCGGCTCGGCTGACGAGATACCCATAGAGGTGAAGCCAACTCAGCAGGATCGCCTCATAGACAAGCAGCATGAGCATCAACCGCACGGGAGGATCGCCTGGAGTGATAAATTGCGGCAAAGCTGTGGTAAAGATCGCACCAGCCTTCGGGTTCAACAGATTGCTCAGGAGTCCTTGCCTGAAGGCAGCCCGCTCACCGAGGTGTGTCACCTGCGCAGCAGGGGTTGTCACAGTGGTCTGTTTGCTCCCGCGAAAGCTGGCGATGAGGCTGCGCAGGCCAAGATATCCCAGGTAAGCTGCCCCGATGTACTTAAAGATGGTAAAAGCGACCACTGACTTCTCAAGGAGGACAGCGATGCCAAACACCGACGTCAGCACCCAGATGACGCTTCCCGTCCCGATGCCAAAGGTGGTGAAAGAGGCGGCACGTCTTCCAGCCAGGAGCGCATTACGTGTGACCAGAGCCGTATCTGGCCCGGGTGTCACAATCAGCAGTGCTACAACAGTCAGGTAGACTCCAAAACGCGCGTCGAAGAATCCCATTATCCAATCCTTCCAAGTACTGGTAAGAAACGCTGGAGAGAGACTCACTTACAGCTGAGTAATGGAAACATAACATATCAGGCCGAAGAAGAACAAGCTCCGAGTGCCATCTGGACTTCGATATATCTCATGGAAACCAGGCTAACTTGCTATTTCGCGACCATCTTCACTTGCCCCGATAGTATAAAACCTCGTTATTCTTGAAGTCCGGACTAGCGCGTGACAACGATCGGGCGTTTCATGCCTGCCTGGTAGTGGCCGCGCATGAGACATGCTATCTCGTATCGGCCTACCGCAGTGGGCGCGAACATAAAGTTGATGTATAGTGTTGATCCAGGCTCGATTTGTTCGATCTCAATGAGCTTGTCCTTGTACTGCACATCCGGTGGGAGTGGAGAGCCGTCTGGCTTATCGGGCATAATCATGAACTCGTGAACTTGGTGGCCGCGATTCGATACGACGAAGTAGTAAGGGACACCGGCATGGAAGACCGTCACCGAGGAGACTATGCTAAATTCGGCGAGTGCGACCTGGACTTCCACCGCGCCTGGCGTTGGAGTTTCCTGAATACTGGCAAACTGAATCGTGTCCGCCGGAGAAGTTGGTGTGCTGAGCGCGGTTGGCGTTGGTATGGGGGTGCTGTGAGCTGTAATAGATGCGCCTATGCCTATGGCGACAACTACAAGCAGGGAAAGAACCAGTATGAGCAGCTTGCCAATGAGCTGAGAGGTGATGGCTGCATGCGGTCTATTCTCAGGCTTCGGATTGCGTCTCTTCATGCTCATGCCCTTTCATGGCCGGATTGCAAGTTCAAGCTGTGAACTACTTTGCTAATTGCTGATCTCGACTTCGGCCTCAATCTCGACGGGAATATCGAAAGGCAAAACTGCCATGCCGACGGCTGAGCGCGCGTGCTGGCCGACTTCTGGACCGTACAATTCAAGAATGAGGTCTGAGAAGCCGTTGATGACGGCAGGCGTGCGGTTGAAGCCGGGGGCAGAGTTCACCATGCCGAAGACGCGCAGCCATGCCGTCACGCGGTCCAGGTCGCCCAGCGTGCGCTTGAGGCTGGCTAAAATGGCGAGTGCGACTAAACGCGCCGCCTGGTATGCTTCTTGCTCGGAAACTTCGGCGCCCACTTTGCCCAATGGTTTGGCGAGCGACCCATCGAGGGCTTGCGGGCCGTGACCGGCGATGTAGGCGCGATTGCCGCGCACGCGCACATAGGCAAAGGGTAGTTTTAAGCCCGCAGGAGACTTGAGCGATTCGGGTAAGACCAGTCCCAATTCTTCGAGTTTTGCTTCGATCTTCATAAGTCACCTCATTTCAACTTCATTATAGCGCGCCCTTGTACGCGTATCACGACGCGCGGAAGCTCACGCCCCAGCCGCCGCGCGGGTAATCCCATATGATAGCTTTGCGCTCGCAGGCGACGTAGCAGGTGCCGCATTCCAGGCAGTGTTCGTAGGAAAAGTGCATCTCACCGCCCAGCAGTTCAAAAAGACCCGCCGGGCAGACGTAGACACAGGGAGTGGTATCACAATCCCGGCAGGCTTCGCTATTCACGCGGATGTGCGCTGTCTTATCGACTCTGAAGCGCACAAGTTCCAGGCGTTCCTCGATTGGCTGCATGCCTGATACCCTCCAGTTATTAGAAAAATAGCGCGCGGGCGGCCTGCCAGCCATCGCGCAGCATGCTTCGCAGAGATACTTTGTTATGCATCGTCTGGTAGATGGTGCGTCCAAGTTTGCGGCGCGGCGTGCCATCCGAGCGAAAGACGTTTTCGGCGGCCTGGCAGAATAGTTCGGGGTAGACGTTCTGCAGGCGTTCGTTATTGATAAATGCGGGCGCGCGCCGGTAACGTTTCAGATCTTGCAGCACGAAGCTCTTTGCGAGTCGCCGGCGATAACGAGCCATGCTCGCGGGTGAGAAATTGCCCGCGGCGTGCGCTTCTTGCGCGGTCGTGGCAGCGGCCAGGCCCGAAGCAATGGCGAAATTCATGCCTTCTAAAAAGAGTCCGGCGGCGAAGACGAAACCTGCCGCGTCTCCCACTACCAGCAAGCCGCCGCGCGAAAGTTGCGGCAGCATGGCCCAGCCGCCTTCGGGGATCATATGCGCCGAATATTCGATGGGTACAGCGTCACGCACCAGCGGCGCAACGGACGGATGCTGCTTGAACTGGTCAAGCAGCTCATAGGCTTTGACACGCTGCTGAGCCAGGGATGCGATCTGTGTGACGACGCCTATAGAGAGGGTGTCGCGATTGGTGTAGAGGAAACCTCCTCCTTTTACATTGGCTGTCGCGAAGCCGATGTACTCTGTGGCCATGCCTTCATCGTCGGTGAGGTTGAAGCGTTCCTCGATAACGCGCGCATCCAGCCGCAGCACTTCTTTGACGCCCAGCGTCATCTCTTCAGCCTTGAACTCGTGCTGCAATCCGGCTTTTTTGGCAAGGAAAGCATTGGCTCCATCGGCGGCAATCACGATGGGCGCGTAAAGTTCACCCTGCTCGCGGCGGCAGCGCACGCCGATCACCTGTTCGCCCTGGTAGAGTAGATCATCCACGACGGTTGAAGTGATGAGCGATGCCCCGGCTTGCAGCGCTTTATCTGCCAGCCAGCGATCAAATTTTGGCCGCAAGGTGGTGAAGCCGTTGTAAGGTGGTTGGGTAAAGTGATCGGTGCGAAAGTCGATGGAGAGCGCGGATTTCTGTCCCAAAAAGCTGAGGACACGCCGCGTCAGATAGCGTTCTACGGGAGCCTCTTCCCAGTAGTTGGGCAGTAGCTCAGCCAGCAGGCCGGGAGCGTAGAGCGCTGCGCCGGAGACGTTTTTGGCTCCGGCATACTCGCCGCGCTCAACGAGGGCGACACGAAGACCCGCGCGCGCCATCGCCAGGGCAGCGCTGCTCCCGGCTGGTCCTGCGCCCACGACTATCGTGTCAAACTGCTGGTTGGTTGTCATTTGGCCTCTTTATGCATGCACTAGCACAATTTTGCCTAGAATCTCGCCGCTTGCAAGAATGCGGTGCGCCTCTGCTGCCTGTGCGACCGGCATGGTGCGCGCGATGACGGGGGTGATGGCGCGCTGCGCGACCAGTTCGAGGATGCGCTGCTCATTCTCCGGTGAGGTGTGCCGTATGCCGCCCCCCAGCACGTTTACCAGTTTTAATCGCCAGGATTGCGTATCGACGGTTGCCAGTTGGCCGCCGAGATTGCCGATCAGCACTATGCGCCCACCTCTGACGCAGGAATCGATGCTAGCCTGCAGGGTGGTTCCCACCAGTTCGATGACTAGATGGACCCCGCGAGCTTCTTGTACAGCTTTGGCTACATCTTGTGTTCTGTGATTTATCACTACATCTGCTCCAAGGCGACGCAATACGGCTGCCTTCTCATCGCTGCTGGTGGTAGTGAAAACCTGGCAACCGGCTTGTTTTGCCAACTGGATCGCAATCGAGCCTACGCCGCTCGCGCCTGCCCAGATCAATACGCGCTCCCCAGACTGCAATCCGCCAACATCAAATAACGCGCCCCAGGCGGTGGATGATGTAAGCCCTGCTGCGGCTGCCTCTTCAAAAGAGACGCCATCAGGAATGCGTATCAGAAGAGGAGAGGGAACGGCTATCTTGCTGGCATAACCACCGCCGCCTTTTGCCGCCGCCGCGTTGGTGGTCATCACTCGTTCTCCCGCGTGAAACCCCTGGCCATCGCTGATTACGATGCCAACCGCTTCAAGCCCGGGTGTAAATGGCAGGCTGCCAACCGGTCTGCTCCCGTCGCGCTGGAACAGGTCAAGATGATTGACGGTGGTGGCTTTGACCTGCATCAAGACATCTTCCGCGCCGGGAGTAGGGTCTGGAACCTCGTATAGCTGCAAAACCTCTGGATCACCATGTTGGGTAAACTGTACTGCTTTCATGTCTCCCTCTTTCTAGTGTTATCCGGGTGTTGATAGGGGTGAATTTTCTTCTATTGTATGTTCCTCACCGCGCAATTGCAAAGTGCGGCGCTGCTTGATGATCGCGAGTGCGAATGGCACAATGATAAGCAGGCATCCAAGCGCGGGTATGGTCATTACCCAGTTGAAGCCAATGACCGGAATAAGCAGTCCCATTGCTGCGGGGAAGATCATAGCGGAGATGCCGGTACTGAGCAGGAGAGCGCTGGAGATGGTGTTGAGTTTATCTACAAACCAGCGCGAGGCGATGGCAATCAATCCAGGAAATAACGGACCAAGAAAGAAGCCGAACAGCGCGCTTGCTCCAAAGGCGACAACAAGTTGAGCGGGGAAGAGCGCGACCAGCAGCCCACTGAGACCACCGCCAATAATGCAGATACAAATAACTTGATTTTCTCGTAAGAGTGCGTGTTTAATCACATGGGCGCTCAGCAGGCGGCTGATGGTCAGTCCCAGCCAGAAGGCAGTAGCAACAGGGGCGGCCAGCGCCAGGGAAATGGCAGCGCTCTGGCTGACGGCGGTCACAATCCAGTTGCTAAAGCCAATTTCCGCTGCGATGTAGAAAAAGAATTCAAGTACCATCAACCAGAGCAATAGTTGCCCGAATATGTAATGAGAAGCGACCTTCGTCGGCTGCGC
>DATGGW010000547.1:0-14436 GCA_035308345.1 Ktedonobacteraceae bacterium
TCGTCTTCCTGCTCCCAGCCATCGCCGGTGAATGATGCAAGCTCGGCCAGCAAGAAATCAATCACGGGAGTCCCATCCAGGTCCCCCTCGAGCAGTTGCATCAGGTGTGGGAAACCAAACATCTCGCGCCTGGAATTGTGCGCTTCCACCAGTCCATCACTATAGAAGAGGATGCTCTCACCGGCAGCCAGTGTAATTTCCTTTTCCTCGTAATACATTCCAGGCATGAGGCCAAGCGGCATGCCGGTTGCGCGCAGTTCTGAAACGCTGCCGCCGTGACGGCGGTAGGGAAGATCATGCCCCGCGTTGGCGAACTCCAGGCGTCCGGTGGCCGGATCAAGGATGGCATACAGACAGGTAACAAACATCTTTGGTGGTATATCCGGGCAGAGCAGGTTGTTGGCCTGTTCCAGTACCTTGCCAGGCGTGATGGATGTATGGGCGGTAGAGCGCAAAATGCTGCGCGTGGTTGCCATGACCAGCGCGGCTGGCACGCCTTTATCGGTTACATCACCAATGACTATGCCTAAGCGGCCATCATCAAAGTACAGGAAGTCGTAAAAGTCACCGCCTACCGCTCTGGCGGGCTGGTAGTAGGAAGATATCTGCCAGCCGGGGAATTCTGGTAGTTCCTTTGGCAGCAAGGTTTGTTGGATCAGGCGCGCCACACGCAGCTCCTGCTCGATACGTTCGCGTTCAAGGTCCTGCGCGCGTTTTTCGCGCACAAGCTGAGCCACACGCAGGGCTGGCGCTGCCTGGGTAGCCAGGTCATTGAGCAGGGTATGATCATCGGTCGAGTAGTCCTGCTCACTGAGACGCGGCCCCAGGTTGAGCAGCCCGACCAACTCTCCCTGGCTGACCAGGGGGATGACCATTTTCACTCCTGCCGCCTGCAAAGCCCTGAGAGCAGTTGAGTCCATATGTAATTTGTCGATCTCAACCACTCCCGGTGCGCTCAGGAAGTACGCTACAAGCGGGTCGTTCGGCGCAATATCGAGCGGTGGTATCTCGACCTTGCGAGAATGAAACCCGGTTGCAGGTTTCTCGATCACCTGCGAGTCTCGTTTAGTACGCCCAATCCGTATGCGTTGTAATAGTGTAGCCATATGCGCTCCATGATCTTCAGTGTTCATTCCCTCTTCATTTCTAGTTCATTGATGATCGGGGATAACTGAACGTCTTCTGTCTCTATTGTACAAGATAAGCGTCTCCTAAACGTTACGAAAAGCGTTACGAACTTACCATTCCGACAACTTCCAGATTTCCGGCTGCAACATACCAGCTTCGACGCCTATTTCGGCGTAGATACTCACAGCCTGCTTCAGATGAGACATCGCTGTTTCCGTTTGTCCCAGCGCGTGCAGCAGATCGGCCAGGTTGTTGTGCAATGCTGCTTCGCGATGGCGGTCTCCCTGTGAGGCGCATAATGCCAGCGCGGCTTCCGTCAGGGACAGCGCGCGTTCGCTTGCGCCGCCCGCCTGGTATGCCTGGGCGAGGTTATTGAGCGCGGCAGCGCGCATAGCGGGGTCATGCAGTTTTTCGGCCAGGGTAAGGCTTTGTTCGAGGTGATGCAGCGCTGTTTGTGTGTCTCTCTGATGACTGGCGAGCATGCCCAGTATATTGTGGGCCTGTGCCAGCGCTTGCATATCATCGCTCGCTTCAGCCAGGCTTAATGCGCGTTGGGCAAGTTCAAGCGCCTGTGGAATCTGGCCACGGCGGTGCGAGGTCAAACTCCAGTCGGCGTATATACTGGCCTGCTGGCTAGAGCGATCTTGTCCGTCCAATAAGCGCAGCGCAGCCTCTAAGTGACTCTCTGCCAGCTCCCAGTCACCGCGCCGCATGTAAACCGCGCCCAGTTTATGTTCTAGACGGGCCAGCGCCTCTGCCGCGCAGAGGGCAGCCGCCGTTTCGTAGCTGTTGAGTGCGCTGGTGTACTCTCCAAGCAGCGTGCGCAGGTCTCCAATGGCTTCATGCAACGCAGGCGTATCGGGATGCCCCAGGGCCAGGGCCAGTTGTAAATGGGCGAGCGCCTGGGCATTGGCATACAGGCTGCGCGCATACTCGCCGGCAAGTTTGAAGTACTCGGCTGCCACAGCGTCGTTTCCGGCAAGTCGATAGTGATGGGCGATCTGACCTGCCAGCGGACCTATATCGCGATGTCCTCGCGCGCGGTCGGCGAGGGCTTCGGCTACGCGCCGGTGCAGCAATCGCCGCCGCGCCAGGCTGGTTTCTTCATAAACAAGGGTACGCAGTTTATCGTGGCTGAAGTCGTAGGTCAGGTTGTGCTCGCCTGCGCGGCGCTGAACTTCTTCGACCAATCCTTGCCTGATAAGGTCTTCTAAGGCGGTGATGGTCTCTTCTTCGCTGCGCCCGCTCGCTTCGCGCAGGATATCGAAATCGAATGAGCGCCCTATGACCGCTGCTGTATTTAGCAGTTGCCAGCCAATTTCATCAACTGCGCTCAGGCGCGAATGCAGCAGGTCGCGTACTCCGCCGGGCAGCGACCAATCGCCATGTTCAGCGTTCAGCGCTCCTTTTTCAATAGCGGTCAGGTATTCGACAAGGAAGAAAGGAATGCCCTCTGTTTCGGCATACAAGCGGTCAACAAGAACTCGATAAACCGCGTCGCTGGTAGGATTTGCGGATGGTATGACTGATTGGGCTAACTCTTGCACTGAAAGCGGGCTCAGGCGTGGCAACGAGAGAATCACTGTATTACTTGATCGCTGCGCTTCAACGAAAAGCTGGTACAGAGGCGTTCCTCTTGCTGGCTGTTTGCCGCGCCAGGTAAGTAGCAGGAAAAGTGGTTCCTCATGCAACCGCCGTAATAGATAACTTAGCCACTCAAGAGATGCCCCATCAGCCCAGTGCAGATCATCAAAAAACAGCACGCCTGTAGAAACGTGATTTATCACGTCCTTGCCCAGTTTATTGCGCCCACCCGGGTAGTCGCCCATATCCAGTGGTGAACACAGCGCCAGGAAGAGTTGTCGCACGCCCTCAAAGAAGCGAGTTTGCGCGCCTGGATTATCAAGCGGCGCGGGAGATGGCAGCCCAGATTTCAGCACAGCGTAGGGGCCTAACTCATTGCGTCCTGGGGGCAGGTGCGTAAGCTCGCTTAGCCAGGATGCTGGTATTGCATCCAGTAACTGTGTCTGCGGGCGCTGCGTAATGGCGGTGCGTAATGCAGAAACGATGGGCGCATACGCTAGTTGAGATTCTCCTTCATAACAACGAGCGGCAATGACGTTCGCTCCTCTGCTGCGCGCATAAGCGAGCAATTCATCGGCCAGGCGCGTTTTGCCAATGCCTGCATCTCCTTCCAGGATGATGGCTCGTCCTCCGCCATTAATGGCATAATATGTATTGAGCAAAATGTCCCACTCTTCCGCGCGTCCCACCAGGGGCAACTCCGACACAGATATGTAGGAATGCGATTCATCGCGTCCAGCCGGTGTCATGTTGGAGGTGGACGCGATGAATCGCGTCTCTACATTCGCAGGTGTCGGTAGGGGTGCTGGAAGAGGAGGAATATGATTTTCTTTAATGAGCTGGTATAGCTGGGTTGTTGCTTCCAGAGGGGATACGCCCAGTTCTTGCTCAAGCGCCTGCACGCACTCGCGGTACTGGTGCAATGCGGCTGTGCGCTGCCCGGCCCAGGCATAAAGTAACATCAATTCGCGATGCGCGGCTTCGTGCAGCCGGTCTAATGCCAGCCAACGCCGGGCATGCGCCAGGGCAGTTTCAAATTGATACTGCGCGCTGTGGCAATGCGTCAGGCCCTCGAGAGCGCTGGCAAATTCACGGCGCAGTAAATCAGCCTGGTAGAATTGCCAATCGTCAAATTCAGGACTATCGCGCAGGCTGAAACCTGCCAGGAAGTCATCCTGGTAGAGCGCGACTGCCTCGGTAAGCGGTTGTTCGCAGGCAATACAAACTTCGTTTGTGGGGTGTCTATGTGCGCTGCATTCCGCAAGGAGACTGCGAAAATCTTGCGCATCGATGCGCAGGCCAGCATGGAAGTCTAAGCCGATTGTCTCTCTGTCGATGTCCAGCCATTGCCCTTTCAAGGCTTTGTTAAGGGTAGAAAGCGTCCGGCGTAGCGCGGCGCGCGCGTGGGACTGATCGTTCTCGGACCAGAGTAATGCTGCAAGGCTATCGCGGCTGTGCTGCTGGCGCGTCATTGCAAGATAGGCGATGAGCGCGATGGCTTTGCGCGTATCGATGCTTATAGGAGCGCCATCGATTTCGATGCGTGGCGCGCCAAATAAAATGAGAGATAGGACGGACATATAACACCTCCGTTGCGCTGATTATACTTGAAACACATGCACAGCGCAACGAGAGGCGTATATATTCTCAGGGCGATCCCTTGCGGTCGCCATGCCGTCTAATGAGAGAAGAGGCCATCGGAAGAGCCTTGCTGAGCCGACTCAGCCTCCCGGTGGGTATCAAGACTAACGGTTTCCTGATTCTCGTTAACGATGGCCCCATGAACAACCTTGATTCCAGGGGGCAGATCAGAGTTATTCGCTCCGTTCTGAGATAGAATACCAACGGCGTCCAGTTCGCGGCTATCGGTCTTGACATCCACGATGAAACGTATTGCCGATCCTCGTTGAGGGGCATCAATTACCTCTTCCCCCTCTTCGTTGGAATCTGGGTTGTACACGATCAATCCGATCTGGTCCTCTCTAAAATCCGCCTGCTTGAGCGCGTCTATAGCTTTATCCGCATTTGAGCGGTCTCTGAAAACGCCCACTATATTCGTATAATCTTCTGTGTCCACTTGTGACTCCTTTCTCATTTCTGGCAGCATTTATCTCTGCATGTGTTTTCTTTCAGCACTCTACTATCTCTGATAAATACACGTATTCATGGAGCAAACAGTTACAAGCGGGCAATAATTCCTTGCCTTGCTTCACAGCAATTTCTGTAATTTTAAGAGATCCTCCATTTTACCGGAAGCTTTGAGCTTGCGTGTGATGAAAGCAAGTTCTGGATTCACCGTCCGGTCAAGTATCCCGGCCAGCGTGTCACTGCTGGTAGTGACTTTAATATCCGGCTGAGGAACTGTCTCTTCTGTGAGCGCTGCGCTTCCATCTTGAGCAATGCTCAGCGCAAAATTGCGCTGCAGATCAGTAAAAATGAATTGAATAGTTCTGGCAAAACCCTGAAATGCTGCTCGCGTTTCGGGCTGCTCAAAGCGAGCGCAGATGCGTTCTAAATAGGGAACAATATCGGCCATATTTGCTCTTTCTATCTATTCGGTTGTTGAAGTGCAACTTTCACCATACAGTCCTCTCTTGAAATGCAGAAAGTTTATTGACCTCTTAGGGGAAATTATAGCAGAAATACGGCAAGGTTGCTGCAAAGAGCCGGTGAGAAGCCTCAACACTACAGAGGCTTCTCACCGGCTCTTTCGCCAGAATGCCCTACTTCCAGCTTGCCTGAAATGAATTAAATGTTACCGTCACGCCACTCTGGACGACAACATGCAGACCACAGCTGCCAGCAGCTACAGATGGGGTACCAATTGGTATAGACAGCATCCAGGACCCTGGCTGGCTTCCCCCAGTCGTTTGCCAGACGCTCGAATTGAAACTGCCCCCTGAGATACTGAATAGCAGCGTGTACTGGGTATTAGCCGTTGCAAGAAAGCCGATGCTAGCCAGAACAGTGGGAGTACCCTTGACCTGCTTTACAATAGTAAGGTTGGTGCCATCAATGTAGGCTTCATACCAGTTACTTTTATTCGTATAACTCAAGGTAGCTCCCATATTAGCGGTGGAGAAGCTACTGATTGAGCCGGTGAATTCCACCTGAGCGCTGGTTGCTTTTGAGGGCGGCGCCGCTCCTAGAGTCGCATTGTAGCTGATATTCGAGGTGGCTTTAATTTGCCCTGAATTGCTTGCGATGGAAAAAGCGGTGTTGGCGTTGGCATCAGCGCCCCATTTCTTTCCGTCGGAGGCGGTTCCCCAGTGGATCTGATTGGTGCGCTTGAAGGTATCCTGCGCCAGGGTTGCTCCTGGTGTACCCGTTGGCGTGGGTGTCGCACAAGGATTTGGTGATGCCGTTACGGTAGGAACTGTCGTAGGAGTGGCGCTGGGATTAGTGATAGTAAAGCTGTCCTTAAAGCATCCTCCTGAGACAGAGA
Source organism: Ktedonobacteraceae bacterium (assembly GCA_035308345.1). Classification (GTDB taxonomy): domain Bacteria; phylum Chloroflexota; class Ktedonobacteria; order Ktedonobacterales; family Ktedonobacteraceae; genus CF-113. Next base: position 6,158 of record DATGGW010000547.1, read on the forward strand.
CGAACTGCTCGCTTAATTGTGACTGGGTGATGGTAAATTGAGAGACGCCATAGGTCACATTAGAAAGGCTGCCTGGTGTCCAGGTTCTAAAGTAAGCTGACTTAGGATCAGATTTAGCGATGGAGGGAGTAATGGCAAGGGGAGGTTGTCCTCCTCCAGTGCCTGTCACGAGGATTACCGAGCCTGCGCCCTGGGTCATGCTGGCGGTACTATCGACATTATTGATGGCACAGGGTGTGGTGGTCTGACAGTTTGGATCGTTTAGGGCTAATTGATTGCTGGCCTGGTAATTGTGTTTCTGGCCTTGCAGGATTAAGTCAACATGCTCGCTGAGTAGCAAATCCAATAATTGCTGATTTAAACAACTTGCTGTGCCGATCACAAAGCAGTATTCATGCATCCCTACGATCACCCAGGGTATTTTATTTGTATGTGCGTCATCAATCACGCTTTTCACCCAGTTGTAATCGGCGCCACCCTGGTTGTAGTTATAAGTGTGACCAGGGATCGTCTGATTTGGTGAAATCATGATGAAACGTGCTAGAGGAGTAGCCGTGGGCTGGGGGTAATCAAAATAGTATTGTTCGCCATAAGTGCATGGTGTCAGTGTTGCGCAACTGGCTGACAAGTTTCCTATCTGATTTGGCAGGTCAGTCTCATAGGTTTTAATCTGACTGCTATCGTGACGGCCGTCAAGAATCTCAAAGGGAAGGGAAGGGGTCAGGATACCTTTTGCATAGTTACTCCACGCATTAGCCACAGCAGGAGTAACCGTTTTAGCATAGCTGAAATCCCCAAGACCAATGTTAAAACTTATGTTACCTGATTTATACTGTTGGGCAATATACTGCAGGTTTGCTGTAGTTTCGGTCAAATTATCGTAATCGCCTGTGTAAGTAAAGCCGAAACTAGTGGAGCCAGTAGCATGAGCTGCGGTCGATCTGCTGGAGTGGGCGAAAGCAACAAAGGTGCTTGCTACCAGCATCATCAGGAACAAAACGCCGATGAAAGAAAAAATATGGTGAGAACGAGGTATGCTGCTTTTCGACCGGTTGTTTACTGTTGGCATTTTCAATATACATCCTTGTCTTGATGAAAGTAGGAGGAGATCAATTCACACACCGCCATGTTTTTGCATTCCATAGAGGGAAACGAATAAATAGCAGAGTTGTAACATCTCTGGATGTTCTCGTAACGGTTTTGAGGCGCTCTCATTGATTGGAATACGGTTCCTCTGGGCTATCCAACAGCGCCCTACGGATTTTCGATAACCCCCAATGTCCCACGGGCGAAGAGTGAAGGCGTGGTGCGATTCCGTTCCAGCAGTCCAAAGGACGCCCCGGTGATTGATTTCCGCTATTTTACCGATCCAGAGGGATATGATGAGATTATGCTGTTGGCGGGAATAAAGCTGGCAAGAAAGATTGCAGACCAACCCGGCTTAAAAGATGGATCAAACGAGAACTGGCTCCTGGACGAGCGATACAAAACGATCAAGATCTTTCTGAATATGCGCAGCGCAGCGCAAATACGGTCTATCACCCCGCGGCCACCTGCAAAATGGGGGATAGTCGCGATCCATTGGCAGTGGTTGATCCGCAACTGCGCGTCAAAGGCGTTTACAGCCTGAGAATAGCAGACGCCTCAATATTTCCGGCCATGGTCAGCGTCAATCCATGCATAACCTGCATGATGATTGGCGAGAAATGCGCCGAACTTCTGATGACCCCCACAGATCAACTTTGTCTCATCTGAGATCGGCTGGGCAATTGAGGTTCAGCTTCAAAGCAATCGCAATTGCTGAAGACGTCTGACAGTGGTCAGACGTGGGAACAGATGGCTTATTCGATTTCATGACGCTTCTATTGTCTATGAGAGGCCATCAATGAGCTACCTGGCTTTACTCAGGCATTTCTTCTCCCGGAGATCATCGAGAAAATGATGTTGAGAAGGAATGCCACGACGAAGGTGATGCCAGCGACCACGAGTGCGCCCTGAATAAAGCCATTCAGGCCTTTGCTGGTGATGGCAAAAATTACGGTATAGATGATTCCAGCGATGATTGCGCTGATCAAGCTCAGCCACAGTGCTCTGACTAACATGTTGCTGTCCATACTTATTCTCCTTGATGATACTACCCCGTTGTGCTGGATTGCTACGCTGGCACTCCATCACACTGTAAATGTTAGGATTAAATGGGGCGCATCGTCATTCTTTAAGTGCCTGGCTAATAATAGCATAGATAGGGAATGGTTGACTATACTCTCAATAACGTTTGGAGTGCGTATTCCTCAAGAATAGATATGGGCTTTTGCTCTTAAATACAGCTTATGACAATTCATTGGCAAAGCGAAGCCGCCTGAGAAGTCAGTTTCCAGGCGGCCTGTGTGGTGGAGATGAGGGAGAGTCGAACTCCCTGTCCAAACGAACCCATCGGAGAATGTGCTACAGGTTTAGTCGATGCTTTTGCTTGGACGCTTCAGCCTCCCATCGACAGGATTCGTCAGCGCTGGCCCTCTGGTCTTAGATGACGATTAGAAGGCGGTGGTCGTCATAGCATCCCGTGTTTTCGACGCCCGGTCCCGACCCCACAGAAAAAAGTCGGGGGGACGACGCATCACTGGTTATTAGGCAGCGAGAGCGTAGTTGTATGCCGGTTTGGCATCTATTGTTTGTCGGTTGTTTAACGAGAACGCATACCGACACCTCGACCTGCAATTCTTCAACCTGTTCGTCTGTCGAAACCCGACATCCCCAGGTGATGCGCACCCCATCCGATTAGTAAAGGAGCGCACCTTGATGATACCACACATCTTGACAGATAGCAAGTCAAATTTTGCCAACGTGCGGTCGCCCTGGGCTAGTGAATGATTGGCAGGGCGACCGCAAGGGTCTCCACCCCTCATCCACCCCACTCCCGCCCTTACAATGACGACGGCGTGCAAGAGAGTGCGTTCATGGTAAGGGCGGGGGCGGTTGAGCGGAGCGGTGGGGACCCTTGCGGTCGCCCTGGGTCAATTGGACGCTTTGCCAGCAATCATCACAAACCTGTGCGGTCTCCCTGGCAATTATTCTCATTCAAGCACAAATTGCTTGCTCGTGGCCTGGTAGAGCAGCACGAGTACAATCGCCAGGATGAGCAGGTCGCGCGCTATGATCGCCGGGTATACATGGTTGATGTGTGGGATGTCAACGTAGTTGAATGGATAGACGAAGGTGGTCAAAGCGCAGACTGCGCCCCAACTCAATACCCATTTCCAGTTGTACTTGCCGATGTAGGCAATGAATGGCGTGATCCATATTAAGTACTGCGGACTGAAGACCTTGCCCAGGATCACGATCAAAAGTAGAGTCAACAGGCTGGCCGTGTAGATATCCAGCTTGCCGCGCCATTGCAGCCAGAAGGTGTAGAGCAGACCTACGACCAGCAAGAAGGTGGTCAACAGCGATACCTTGTGTGATAGCAGGCTGGTAAAGTTGAGCGATTGGTACGTGAAGATGTACTGCGTGTGATAGCCAACGAAATTTCCCAGCCACAGCAGGGTTCCGCCGAACGATTCGACCTGGATGGGCCGGTTCAGGAAGAAGTTGATGGGGAAGAGCGTGTTCGCGACATTCAGCAGCAGCGAAACCAGTGTGACCAGCGCGCTTACTCCTATATAAAGTGCAAAGCCCTGCCAGCGTTTCCATGCTTTCCAGGTTTCACCCGTTTGCTTTTGTTGGGCAATCAGGAAGATTGGAATGAATATCGCGGGATATAATTTCAGCAGCGTGGCCAGCGCGAGCAAGACATAGGCCCAGTTCCAGCGCTCGCGCGCGGCTAGTATCACCGCGCCCAACGTCAGACCGGCGGGAACAAGATCAAATCTGCCAAAGGCTGTGGCCCAGCTTCCAAGCGCGAGATAGAAGGCGAAGACGATGGCAGCAGGTCGCGAGCGGTAATGCGTGATGACAAGGTAGAGTATGGCCGCCGCAATCGCCATCAGGAGCGCGAAAGCCACCTGGTACCACAGCATGGGCGCGAGCAGTGGCAGCGAAAATATTGCCAGGGTGAGCAGGGGATACTCAGGCGGCAGGGCATGAAAGGACTGCGCGGTGGATTGAGATTGTACTAGCGAAACCAGGAAAGATGGAAAATGACGGGCGCGCATTTTCTCGGCCAGTGTAGCCGAAGAGGTGGTATCGAGAAAAGCGCACTGGCTTTTTGAATTGGCATCCAACCCAGATGTATGAATACCCGCGCTGCCCTGCCAGAAAGAGATAGCGTAGCACTGGTAGCGCGTGGCATCGTTATATTTGTTGGAGAACTGCGCCGCCGCGCCCCAGAAGAGGATTGCGCCCATTGCAACTATGACGCAGGCATCCAGCAGGACAGTCCAGGGATGTATACGCTCGGTATTTTGCTCCGTCGCATGGGCTTCAGAAGGTGTTGTTTCGTCTTCCGAAGGCGCATTAGCATCTTTTAATTCAGACATATCTACATCCTTTAGCGTTTCATGAAGCGTTCGAGATTGACAATGGAACGCTCATGCTGCCCTTCGCCGATCTTGCGCTGCTCATCAAATGCCTCGACCTGGAAAACCAGGCGGCGGCCATCGATCTCAACCAGTCGAGCGCTGGCGCGCACCTGTTGACCGAGCGGCGTGGCCGCCAGGTGACGCACATTCACCAGCGTGCCGACCGTTACATATCCCTGTTCCAGGTGATCGGCGACTGCTTGCCACGCGGCATTTTCCATAAGCGCGATCATCATGGGGGTAGCGAAAACTTCAACTCCACCTGCTCCTACGTGTGCGGCGGTGTTTTCATGAACGACAGTAGTGGTGGATTCACCCGTCAAACCGATTTCCAGCGCCATAGGGTACATTTCTCACTTTCGCGTTGCGTTATTGTGCAATGACAAATATATAACAAAATTGCTCGTAGCGTAGTAACATTTCTACTGCCTTACTGCTTATGATATGATGAAACTGATAATTCTAGAATATTCGTAGGGGCGATCCCTTGTGGTCTAATGCGCTGGGGAATGATGCCATCGCACGGAGTGTACGAACGGGCGGGCGACCACAAGGGATCGCCCCTACGGACTTTGCATCGGAGTAGATATACCTTTATGAAACAAGCGATCCAGCGCGTCGCCCATCGCGGCGGCTCCCATCTTGCGCCGGAGAATACCCTGGCCGCGTTTAGCAATGCTCTCAATTTTCCTATCGACGCCATAGAACTGGATGTGCATATGTCGCGCGATGGGCATGCCATTGTTTTCCATGACAATACTGTTGAGAGGCTCACCGACGGTAAAGGAAATATCCTTGACCTGGACTTCGCCTATCTGCGCAGCTTGAATGCTGCCGCGCATTTTCCCGGCGGCTGGCCTACGGCCGAGCAGACACCAACACTGAATGAAGTGCTGAACTTTGCAAAAGGTCGGGTAAAGGTAAACATCGAGATCAAACGGAGCAATCGTGGTAGTATGTATGGATTCTATCCGGGTATTGTAGAAGCAGTACTGAACGAGGTGCGTGCAGCCGATTTGCTCGAGCAAGTATTTGTTCTATCATTCGGTTGGCCAATGTTACAAGAACTCAAATCATTAGAACCTTCAATACCGGTAGGTGCTCTCATCAGAGATGAGCAATGGATTGCCTATTCTGATGTGAAGAATGTTTTCGATGTAATTATGAGCCAAGTAACAGCTTTAGGCTGTGATTGGATTAATATTCTTCATCATCTCTATACAGATAGTATGATAGATGCTGCTCATAAGTGTGGCTTCAAACTGGGGGTCTGGAGTGTAAATGAGAAAGATGAGCTTTATCGTCTTTCCTTAGCAGGTGTAGATTCTCTCACCTCTGATCGACCAGATCTCTTTGCATATTTATGAATACCATGCTATAAAATGCACGCTTCGGCCTTACTATAGGTCTAGTTTCGTGTCTCTTCATGTTCATTATCCGTTCTATAGTAAGTAATGCGAACTGCGCAACTCACTTATACCGAATACAAGGTTCGTCATCATGCGTCTTAATACGTAGAATTAATGTTTAGTACCACGTACAGCTACCTTGAATGAATAGTATGTTATAATTGGCGGCAATCATGCAGAAACGCCTGACTCCGAGGCGCGAGTGGAGAGCATAAAGTATGCCACAAACTGAAGAAATATCAACAACGGTCGTTGAGCCGGAAACACTGGCCGCGTCATCGCCACTACAAAAGGTCGCGCTCTCGTTCGTAGTGCCTGTCATGAATGAGGAACAGAATGTATGCCTTTTATTTGAAAAACTTTCTGCCCAACTCGCAGCGATAGCGCAGTCTTACGAAGTGATTTTTGTGGATGATGGCAGCACGGATAATACTTTTGCAGAACTCAAACAATTACATGATGCATACCCCGGCGTGGTGCGAGTGATACGCTTCCGCCGCAACTTTGGCAAAACGCCCGCGCTGGTGGCCGGATTTAGCCGCTGCCGGGGCGATATTATTTTCACCATGGATGGCGATTTGCAGGATGATCCCGATGAGATTCCTCATTTCCTGGCGAAACTTGACGAGGGTTATGACCTGGTCTCCGGCTGGAAATTTCCGCGCCTTGACCCGGTCTCGAAGACCTTCCCCTCGCGTGTCTTCAATGGGCTGGTCAGCCGCACCACGGGCGTTCACCTGCACGACATCAATAACGGCTTCAAAGCCTACCGGCGCGAGATCATCGAGGATAGCCACCTCAAGCTGTATGGCGAGTTTCACCGCTTTGTCCCGGTGATGGCCCATTGGCGCGGTTTCCGTGTAGCAGAAATCAAGGTGAAGCATCACCCGCGTAAATATGGCGTCTCCAAGTTTGGCGCGTCACGCTTCGCGCGAGGGTTGATCGACCTGTTGAATGTACTCTTCCTGACCACCTTCCTGCGCACTCCGCTGCGTTTCTTTGGCCCGTTAGGCTTCTGGACTTTTCTCGTAGGGACATTAGTGGACATTTATGTGGTCGTGCGCAGCTATCTGTTCACCCACGAACCAATCCATAACCAGCCCCTGCTGTTTGTCGGCATTCTGCTGATGATCTTTGGCGTCCAGTTTATCCTTTCGGGGCTACAAAGTGAGATGGTGCGCCACTATGCCTTCCGCTCCGATGAAGAATATAGTATCAAGCAGGAACTCGACTGATGCGTATGTCTACCGCCAAGAAAATTGGCAAACGTCTCATACAAATTGGCTTGCCGGTACTCATTATCGGTTTTTTTCTGTACCAGGTGAAAAATAATTGGAGCGAATTGACGGCGCAGTCTTTCCATTGGAATCCCTGGCTTCTGGCACTGGCTTTCCTGGGTTTCGTATGCCAGGAAATATCCTACGGCTTGATCTGGAAGGCGATACTTGCTCGCCTGGGCGCGCATTTAGGGCTGCGCGCCAGCTTGCGTATTTACCTGGCTTCCGAATTTGTGCGCTACATCCCCGGCAATGTGTGGCATGTGCTGACGCGTATCATCTGGGTGGGCAAATATGGCGTTTCACGCCCGGTGGCTTTCGCCAGCATGACGATTGAATTGATAACCAAGCTGGCTGCCGGTGTATTGATGTTTGCGGTCAGCCTGATCTTCTGGCGTGACCTCAACGCCGTTGGTGCGCTGACGGAGCAGAGTATTGTGGTCGCGCTGGGTGTAGGAACCATACTCGCGCTCGCCATCATATTGTACCCTCCCGTGCTGAACGCCTTGCTTAATGCCGCGCTGCGCGTGCTGAAACGCGAGTCTATCAAGCTCCCCGTGCGTTACAGGGATATCTTGCTGGTTACGCTGGCATGGTGCGCAAGCTGGTTTGTGGCGGGAAGCGCGTTTTACGTGCTGTTGCTGGCGCTCTGGGCTAATGCCCCGCTGATCGCCTGGCCGATATGCATTGGTATTTATGGCCTGGCCTGGGATATTGGTTTTGTCAGTTTTATCACACCCAGCGGCCTGGGATTTCGCGAGGGCGCGATTGTAGCCCTGTTCGCGCTGGCTTTCCCGCTGCCTGGCGCGCTGGCAACCGTTATAGCCTTGCTCTCCCGTCTTGTTTCAACGGTAGCTGAATTGCTGTGCGTCAGCGCGGCCTACTTGAGCGGTGGGCGTCCGGCGCTCGCAATACAGCAGGAACAGGCTATTCCCCCTGGCTCTCTTGATACTCTGGCGGCAGAGCCATCTGCTAGCATTCCATTTGAGGGGAAAAAAGTAGGTGAGTGACATGACGTGGCGTAAACGATTAGCAATTTGGCGCAATCGCTTCTACCTTTATCCTGCCCCAGAAGA
>DATGGW010000548.1:0-16160 GCA_035308345.1 Ktedonobacteraceae bacterium
AAGGCGAAAAGCGAGTTTTACGATCTCATCATTGTGGGTGGCGGCCCAACCGCGCTGACAACAGCTATTTACGCGGCGCGCGATGGCTATGACGCGCTGGTAATAGAGCGCAGCGCCCTGGGCGGACAGGCTGGCATTACCGAACGCCTGGATAATTATCCTGGCTTTCCCGAAGGCGTGACCGGGGCGGAGTTCGCCGAGCGCGTGATCGAGCAGGCCAGACGCTATGGCGTAGAATTGCTTTCCGCGCAGGACGTCATCGGGGTGAGCAGCGACGAAGATGACCACATCGTTACCACCGATTCCGGCCACCAGTATAGCTGCCACGCGGTTTTGCTGGCCACCGGTTCAACGTACAAACGCCTGGGCGCGCCGGGTGAGGACGACTATATCGGCGCGGGCGTGCATTTCTGCGCCACCTGCGACGGCCCCTTTTACAGGGGGCGCGAAGTGGCCGTGATCGGCGGCGGCAACAGCGCTGTTGAAGAAGCCGCTTTCCTCACACGCTTTTGCCCGAAGGTAACACTGCTGGTGCGCGACTCCGAACTGACCGCCAATAAAATCGCCAGTGAAAAAGCTCTCAACTCACCTGAGATGGAAGTGCGTTTTAATACCGAAGCGGTTGAGTTTAAGGGCAGCAATAACCATCTCGACACGGTTGTCACAAAGAACAGGCAGACGGGTGAAATCGGCGAACTGCGCGTTCCCGGCGTTTTTGTCTTCATCGGCCTGACGCCCAACAGCGAAACTTTCAAGGACATCGTTAAACTGGATGCACAGGGCTTCATCATGACCGGCATCGACTTTCAGACCAGCACCGAGGGCGTCTTCGCAGCTGGCGATGTACGTTCGGGCAGCACGAAACAACTGGTCAGCGCGGCTGGCGAGGGAGCCGCCGCCGCGCTTGCCATTCGCGAGCATTTGCGCGGCCACGATGCGCGTTCGATGGAGGCTGCATTGGTTGGAAGTGCAACCTCTTGATGAGGACTCGTGTTCAAAACCGATTGACCGCTGACACTCAAACAGGGTATCAAACCCCTTCTTCTACTGCTCCGATGATGGCTCTTGTGGCTCTGGTACCTGAGGTTGCTGGTCGGTTGAGTTAGAAGGCGCATCCTGGCTGCGCACAGCGTTTTGGAGCAGGAACGCATTGGGAAGCGAGATGGTACCGGTCTCCCTTGATTCGCTCCCTGTTTCCAGTACAGAATAGGTCCCGGCGGTCGAGCGCAGGCGGCCCCGGTAGTCGCCCATCTCCAATTGCTGGCCGGGGGAGAAGTTTTGCCGGATATAATGACCGGCGATGACGTTGCGCGCGGCTTCCCGCGCTCCAAAGGCGAAGGTGAGGGCAATAGCCAGCGCGCCCGCAGCAAGAAGAATGGTCAGAGCAGAGGTCAGGATGGTTGTATCAACGCCCAGGGTGGAGATCGCCAGCACGACCACGAAGGCGACCAGCGTATATTCGATCAGCTTGCCCAGCGCCTTGTTATAGGTGATGTTGACGTTCCCTGCCACCGTCGTGATGGTCTCGCCTAGAAAACGCGCCAGCATCGAGCCGAAAATGATGATGATGGCAGCACTGATAGCCCTCGGAATAAATGCCAGCACGTTCCGCAGCAAATCTGCAACGGCAGTCAGGCCCATGAGCATGAATGCCGAGGTAGCGAAGCTGAACAGCAGGAAAAAGAAGACGATCTGCGCGATCACCCCCGACAGGGGCAAATGCACACCGAGGCTGCGCAGGGCATTGGTGATGCCGACGTGGTCGGCGAGTTGTTCGAAGTGAAGCCGGAGGAGGAGTGTCCTGACAATCCAGCGGATCAGCACACTGATGAGATAGCCGACAATCAGGATGATGAGTCCATTGACCAGGTGAGGGAGAAAATTGAGAATCTCGGTAAGAATGTTCAGCAAGGCGTTGATAACGGGTTGAAAACTCATACGATTGCCATCCTCTATATAACTGTGCTCCTACGATGTCATGCCTGGTTGCTGGTTATTAGCTTCAGGGTTAAGTAGGCCACCCAGCAGGTTCAGCAACTCCACCAGCCAGATCACAAGAGCAACCGACGACAAATCCAGGAGATCCAGGCCGCTATGCTGTGCCCGCACTTTTGTCAGGAGGCGAGTCTCAAAACCTGCCGGGATATGCACATAAGCATACTCAGCTTGCAGCTGCACCATAAACGCGCGTACCTGGCGCGCAAGTTCCAGTTCGCGCTGGCAATCCGGACAGAGAGGAAGCGCTGCTTCCGCCTCGGCGCGTTGTTCATCCGAAAGCGTCCCATCCACGAGATCGGGCAGCAAGTTTGCGAGTTCATCACAATTCATGGCTTACTCCTTCTGCACCTCTGGATTTTTCCGGGCATCCTTCTCCGACGCAGTGAACGAGAGTTGGAAGCTGCCGCAGAACTGGCTGAATAGCTGCTGGAACGCGAGCCGGGCGCGATGAATGCGCATCTTTACCGCACTCAAGCCAGCTTGAAGCATTTGTGCGATTTCGTCATAGCTGCGATCCTCATAATCGCGCATAATCAGCACGCGAGCCTGCTCGCGGTCGAGCGCCTTGAGAACGCGCTGAATGCATTCGCGCAGTTCGCGCTGGATGACCTGCGTTTCCGGATGGGATGCCGACGAAGCTCGCAACGTCGTCACCTCGTCTTGAGCGGTCTCTTCCTTACGCTCCGCGCGGCCAAAGAACCGGACGTTTGTCTCGCGATGGTGCCTCGTCTTCTCCAGCGCATCCAAAGCGCGGTTCGTGGTGATACGGTAGAGCCAGGTTGAGAAAGAAGCGCGCTGTTCAAACGTTTTCAAGCCGTGGTAGGCTTTGAGAAAAACATCTTGCGCGATCTCTTCCGCCTCTTCTTTATTGCCGACGACCCGGTAGGCCATACTATATATACGATCCATGTGGCGCTGGACCAGAACCTCAAAGCTGTGGGTATTGGCGGGCAACTCCTTTTTACAGCGTGCGACTAACTCTTCATCCGATACAATCGTCATGTATTACAATCCATTCTACAACAGGCCGATTTTCAGCAGAAAGCTGGTTATACCTGCTCAATATAAGATGATTCAGCTTATCTAGATAAGATACGTTGACGAGAAGCATTACGTATCAGTTCCCTTCATAGCCGAGCCATAGCGAGCAAGCGCTGGCGCTCTACCTGAGCAATTTGACAGGTTAGACGGGATGCAGAAAAAAAAGTCACTTCATAAGGGAAGTTTCAATAGTGACTTTCTTGAGAAGATGCCGTCTAACGTACGAAACGACTTACACCGGATACGTCGTGAAACAGATCGAAATACACACAAACAGAAAGGGATCTATCCAATGGAAAATATTGGAGTATCAATTGTCAACGCGCTCAACGATGCGGTGAGGCTCATACTCACCTTCATCCCGCGCCTCGTTGGCTTTCTCGTCATTCTGCTCGTCGGCTGGCTCATCGCCACCCTTGTCAGTAAAGCGCTGACACTGTTGCTGCGTAAAGTTGGCTTTGACCGCATGTCTGATCGCATCGGCCTCACTCGCTTCGAGGGGCGTATGGGAGTCAAGTTGGATTCGGCAGGTATTTTAGGGAAAATTGTGTTCTGGTTTCTCCTGCTCATTTTCCTGGTGCCTGCCGCCGACGCGCTGGGAGTCCCGGCCGTTAGCAACATTCTCAACGAGCTGGTGGCCTATATCCCCAACGTCTTCGTCGCCATTCTGGTGCTCTTTCTGGGCGCCATGGCTGGCACGGTGGTGGCCGATCTCGTGCGCGGAGCGACGGCCTCGGCCAAAATTGGCAATCCCAACGTGTTTGCGACCATCTCGCGCTGGGCAATCATCGGTTTTGCCGCCCTGATCGCCCTGGAGCAGTTGCAGATTGCCCCCGCGCTTATCAATGAATTGTTCGGAGCCCTGGTGGCTGCCGTCGCCATTGCCTTCGGACTGGCTTTCGGCCTGGGCGGACAGGACTCCGCGCGCAAGTGGCTCAACCGCGGCGAAAGCACCGTGAGCACGGCTGCCTCGCAGGTTCAAGCACAACAGCCACAGCCATCCCCCGATATCCAGGCGCCAACACAGCCGCAGCCGATGCGCCAGCCTGGCTAGCCCGGGTGGAGGGGTGCCGTTCCTCTCCCGTCGTTCGCATAGTATTCGCATTCTTGTTAGTAAAGTAGTACCAGCAGAAGGAGAACATACATGAACACAGCAGATCGTGCAACCGTCGTTGGCGTTTTCACCGATGATACTCAGGCTCAGCAGGCCATCGAAGCCTTACAACAAGCGGGCTTCAGCAACGACCAGATCACCTACTCTGGACATGGGGCTGCCTCAGGTGGCTTTCTCGCGGGTCTCAAGAGCTTTTTTACCGGGGAAGATTTCTCCACGGGGGGAGCCTATCATGACCTGGTCGGCATGGGTATGCCAGAGGAAGATGCGCAAGTATATGCGCGCGAGTATGAGGCCAGGCGCAGTATTGTCGCAGTGACCGGTGATCGCCCTCAAGAGGCTTCGACCCTGATATCCCAGTACGGCGGGTACGGTCCCAGCCGGGGGACAGCACGCACTGCCGAACAAACGACAACTGGCATAGCGGACAGCGATGAAGTGAGACGCCTGAAGCTGCGTGCAGAACAGTTGCAGGTGTACAAGCAGCCCGTTCAGTCCGGGGAGGTCGGCATTCATAAAGAGGTGGTCAGCGAGCAGCAAACTATCGATGTCCCTGTGTCGCACGAGGAAGTCTACATCGAGCGCCGCGCTGGCTCCGGCCAGATCTCTGATACGCCCATCGGCGAGGGCGAGACGCTCCGCGTTCCCGTGAGCGCCGAGCAGGTCCAGGTCAACAAGCAGACGGTCGAGACCGGGGAGGTTGCTCTTGGCAAGCGCGCGCTGCAGGGGACGCAAAAGGTCACAGACACGGTGCGCCACGAAGAGGCCCGCGTCGAGCAGCAGGGCGATGTGAACGTCGAGGGAGACGATCCTGGCATCCAGGAGAAGTAGTGTAGGCGTTATTATGACCCAGCGGAGAAGCAGCGTGGTGAAATGTTTGCCCGCTACCTTTCCGCCGGGTTCCGGCACAGGAGGATGCATATGGCGACGACGGACAGTCCGATGGTGGTCGGTGTGTTTCGAGATCGTGCCCTGGTGGAGCATGCCGTCAAGGAACTGCGGCACGCGGGGTTTCGCGACGACGAGATTCAGGTGTGGCGACAGGACAGCTCTCCGGGTGGGTTCCTGGAGTCGCTGCTGCACACATGGTCGGGTCACGAAACGAAACCGGGAGAGATTGCCGACTCCCTGGAGCAGCTGGGAGTGACGAACGAGGAAGCCGACTACTACCTGCGTGAGGTGGAGGCGGGCCGCTCTATCGTTGCCGTGCGCTCCTATGGACACCAGCAGGAGGCCGGCGACATCTTGCACCGTGCTGGCGCCTACGATGCGCATACGAGCCTGACCCACGATCTCTACACCGTCCCGCTGCGCGAGGAGGTCCTGACCCCTCAGACGCAGTCAATAGAAGTTGGCGCGGTGTACATCCGCAAAGAGGTCATCACCGAAGAGAAAACGATCACCGTCACCGTGCAGCGCGAGGAAGTAGTTATTGAACACCGCTCTCTCGCCTCGCAAGGATCTCCCACCGATAATATGCCCGGTCCTGGCACACTATACGAACTGGCTCCGGGCCAGACGATCAGGATTCCCATCCGCGAAGAGCAAATCTTTCTTGAGAAGCGGCCGATCGTGACGCACGAACTGATTGTCGGCAAACACACCGTGCAGGAGATGCAGCGCTTCACCGATACGGTGCGACGCGAAGTGCCGTTTCTTGAACGGCAGGGCGAGGTTATCGTGCATAGCAGCGGACTGGAAGAGCGTTCGCTTCAAGGCGAGTCTTCGGCAGACGTGTAACAGGAGATGAACATGTGGCCGTTTGACCCAAAGAAGCGGAGAACGTCTGCAAGCCCCGGCTCCGAGAGAGAAGCAGCACATGAGCTGCCGCGTGCAGTGCGAGGGAGGATTGGACTACAACTGGCGGCTCGATCCTCCCTTTCGTGGTATCCCGCCGAGAAGCTCGACCGCGTTCTGTTGTGGCTTTCTGCCGCGCAGCTTGCGCTTTTTGGACTGCTCGCATGGCGGATGCGCACGCACCCGGTCTTCCCCGTCGATGTACAGATCACCCGCACGCTTCAGAAGCTTTCCTCACCAGTCTGGCAACATCTGGCGAGCGCGGTGAGCTATCTCGGCAGCTCACCTGCCATCGCTAATACCCTGGCATTTCCGGTGGCTGCCATCATGTGGAAGCGGCGGCTGCGTTTAGAAGCCATCATGACGCTGGGCGTTTCTTTCACCAGTTTGCTCGCCGGAACAGTGCTGAAGCGCCTGGTTTCGCGTCCACGTCCCCGCCGCACGCAGGTGCGTGTCTACGAAAGGAAGCATACCAGGAGCTTTCCCAGTGGAGACGTAACCTCATCGGTGACGTTCTGGGGATGGCTATTTGCCCTGGGACTGCTGCAGACGAGAGGAAAACGCGCATGGCAGAGAGTGCTCGCCACCTTTCCGGCATTGTTTGTCGTGCTGAGCGGACCTGCGCGCATCTACCTGGGTGTGCATTGGGCAAGTGATACCCTGGGCGCGTATCTGTTTGGGGGAAGCTGGCTGGGTCTGTCACTTCGGCTGTATCGGTCATTGAAGAAGCGAAAGGTATTGGCATAGAAGGATATCGTCAAATAAGCGCGACTGGCGAGGGGATAGCCGCCAGGGGCTGAGTGCCAGAGCCGCCCCTACCCTATACGGATGAGCTTTACGAGCCGACTCGCAGTAGGGTAAGGGCGACCTCATAGGCGTTAACGTAAGCATAGCTGTCATCCTTCGCTGCGCTCAGGATGACAGAGTCGGGCGACCGCCAGGGTCGCCCGAGAGCCCCAGGCTACAACAAATGAACGCTCGTTAGCCAGGCTGTTGCCACCTCCTGGACTGCCTGAGCAATGGACTCGCCAGCGGTGTGTTTCGTGCTTACCTGCTGTTGTAACATGACGTTCACATCCGTGGTCATTAACGGCGCCATTGGATTGAGCGCAGCCGCGATGCCAGGATCAGCCTGCAATACAGAGTCACGCACAATAGGCGCTGGGTGGAATTCTGTAAAACCATGCTTGTCATCGGTGAGGAAGACAAAGTTTTGCGTCGCGACCGAGCCATCCGTCGTGTAGCACTCGGTTACCTGGGCCGACCCGCTATTCACTGCAGCGAAACCGATGGCGTAGGCAACCTTCGTGACCGATTTGAAGTTGCTGGTACTGAATCCGTAGGTGGCCTTTAAAGCATCGAAGAAAGGAACACCATCGCTCTGAGTTGCCAGAGTCAACGTCGACACCTTTGAGGCCAACTGCGAGAGGGTAGTGACCCCTAGCTTCTGAGACTCGGCCTTTGAGGTGCAAAGGGCGTAGCCATCGTTCAAAGGCGCTTCATCGAGCCAGGTAATGTGGAATTGTTGCTCGTAGGCAGCCTTGACAGTTTGATAATCCTGCGTTGGATTGTAAGACGACTTGACGCCCAGTAAGCTCAGCCCTGTTCCAGTAAACTCCGGGTAGAGATCAACCGCTCCGCTCTTGATCGCGGTGAAAAGGGTAGCGTTGTCCCCCAGAGCTAATTTGGAGTTAACGGTATAGCCAGCCTTCTGCAGCAGTAAGACGTACATCTCACCAAGTAGATGGCCATCGAGATCGAGTTTGCTCGCGACTGTTATCGGTACTTTTGTGGGCGCTTGCGTCGTACCGGGCGTAGGCGTACTCCCTGTACCCGTAGTGGAACCACATGCGGACAGGATGAGCATGGGAATGAGAGCGAATAATAGTAAGAACTTCGCTCCTAATGAACGCTTGAGAAGAGTCATTTCTACCTCCTTGAACTTACCATGAACCAATAAAAGTGTGCAGAAAATGCTCCTGCACGAAACTGTGTCATGCTCTGGCTGCTGTCGCTTGAACTACCTGCTCCTGCACTTTCAGTCCTTCAGGAGTCAAGGCGCGCTGCAGCCTGCTCATAAACACTTCTATAAGGATTGCCAGAACGGCTACCGAGCCTGCTCCAACAACGAGTTCGGTATAATTGAGGACGTTGAGACCATCGACGATGTAGTCCCCATAGCCTCCCGCGCCGATGAACGCGGCCAGTGTGGCCGTCGCTACGACCTGCACCGCCGAGGTACGAATGCCCGCCGCGACGAGCGGAGTTACCAGCGGAGCCTGTATGCGGGTGGCGATTTGCCAGGTTGTCATACCCATACCCTTTGCCGCGTCTATAGTAGCAGGATCAATGATGCGAATACCAGTATAGGTATTGAGCAGGATGGGAGGAATACCCAGCAAAATCAGTGCGATAATGGAGGGCACGAAGCCAATGTTCAACGGGGGAGGGATTATATAGACGAACAGGAGTAAGACTGCAATAATGGGAACCGCACGAATCAGGCCGCTGAAGTTTACCGCGATAAAGGCAGCGAACGCATTACGTGACACCAGCGCTCCCAGCGCAACGCCGATGATAATGGCGGCAGCGATAGAAACGCCGCAGAGCTGGAAATACTGAATGGTATGTCCCAGGTAGTCGTTCGCGGGGTCCCGGATATAGTTGATGTACTGCATCTCGCACATTTTCTCCCTTCTACGCGACAGACAGGGTGGCACGTCCCCGGTCCAGACTTCGTTGTAAGGCCAACAACAGAAGATCAGCAATAATGGCGAAAGCCGCTGTCAGGATGGCGCCAGCAGCAATGGCGTTGAGATCATTGACCGCGAGATTCTGGAAAATCAGGTCTCCCAATGTACTTTGTCCTGCTAACGGTGCCAGAGCAGCTATACCTACCGTTGTTACGGTTGCAATGCGAACACCCGCGACAATGACCGGCAGCGCCAGTGGAAGAGTAACGCGGAAAAGTACCTGCGCCGGTTTCATTCCCATCGCGCGGCCCACTTCAATAAGTAAGGGATCGATACCGTTGATGGCTGCTGCTGTGTTACGGATCAAAACGAGCTGGTTATAGGCAACCAGGGGAATAATGACGGTTACAGGCGTCAGCCCTGTAATGGGGATAAGTAGAGCGAACGCTGCAAGGCTGGGTATGGTATATAAGAGACCTGAAATGGTGAGCGTCGGAAAGTAGACGCGCCGGTAGCGGGCTACCAGTATTCCCAGCGGGATGGCGATGACGAGGGAAATCAACATAACGATCCCGACGAGGGCTAAATGCTTCAGGAACAGATTAGGAATGCTTTCCGGGTCTGACAGGTTGTAATTGTAGGCTTGAAATATATATTGCATAAAACTCCTTCACACCACCAGGGCGGGGACAAGCCCGCGCCCTACCCTAGACGGCTTCACCACCCACTTCGTAGCAGGGTAGAGGTGCGGGCTTGTCCCCGCCCTGGGATTTCGTGATTTCGTGGTTGATGCTGGCAAGAGTAATATATCCGAGCGTATCTTGCGTATCTTTGTCTTGTACTGCGAGTGCGGGGGCATTGGTTTCGAGGAGCTTCAACATGGCTTCAAGTAAGGTTGCATCAGATGAAGTCGTTGGAACACCTCCCCAATGCGCGGAGGACACCGCGTCGGGTTTCCCATCCAGAGCATCTAAAACAGGGAGATACTCGATCTGGCGTAAGATACTATCTGCCCCTACCAGTTTGCGCACATAGTCATTTGCCGGATTTGCCAGCAGTTCAACCGGGGTTCCAGTCTGCTGGAGTTTTCCCTCGTGCAACACCGCGATCTGTTCTCCCAGCTTAAATGCCTCCTCGATATCATGTGAGACAAAAACAATAGTCTTACGCACATCGCGCTGTATGCGCAATAACTCATCCTGCATGCGCGCGCGTGTAATAGCATCAAGCGCGCCAAAGGGTTCATCCATTAAAAGAATGGAAGGGTCGATAGCCAGCGCGCGCGCCAGGCCAACGCGCTGTTGTTGTCCACCGGAGAGTTGACGTGGGAAACGTTTGCGATACTGATCGGGGGGCAAACCCACCAGTTCTAACAGTTCGTCAACACGCGTCGCGAGACGCTGCTTCGACCAGCCCCCGGCAATTTCGGCTGTCACCTGGATGTTTTCTGCGATGTTCATATGTGGAAAGAGACCCACCTGCTGGATGACATATCCCATGCTCCTGCGCAGCAGGATTGGATTTTCTTGTAGGATGTTCTTGCCATCGATCAGAATTTCGCCAGATGTCGGTTCGATCAAGCGATTGACCATGCGCAGCAGGGTTGTTTTGCCTGAGCCAGAGGTTCCCACCAGCATACACGTCTTTCCTTCAACCACCTCGAACGTCACAGCATCAACCGCTGGAGACTGGGAGCCGGGAAACTGCCTGGTGATCTTATTGAACGCGATGCTTGCCATGCCGCAGACCTCCTTTCACTTCACTACAATGTACTACGTTGAAAAAGCGGTCTAATTTCGCAAAAAAATGTACCTGATTACTTTCTTCTCGTGGTATCAAACAATGGGCATGATTATAAAAATTCCATATACCCCAAGGCCCTGCAATTTCCCCGTTTATCTTTGTATGTTAAAATGTCGTTTCCCCTATTTTCCTTAGTGGAGAAGCTCATGCGGCGCACCTATTTACGCAAGCTGCTGGCTACCTGCGCCGGCCTTGCTCTCATCGCTACCAGTATTCTCAGCGTTGTATTAGTCGCAAGAGCCAGGCAAAATCAGCCCTTTGCGCTAACGAACCAGATCGTTCCCCTGGTCAGTCGCGCTCGCATGATTGGGCCTGCGGATGCTTATAAGCAACTCAATCTCTCGATTGGACTGCAGCTACGCAATCAACCAGAACTGGCAAGGCTGCTGAGCGAACTCAATAATCCCCATTCATCGCGCTATCATCGCTATTTGACACCACAGGAGTTTGTCGATCAGTTCAGCCCAGGCGCTGACCAAGTGCAGCAGGTCAAAAACTATTTACAACAACAGGGGTTGACCATTACAAACGTTTCCCCCAACAGGCTCTTGATCGACGCCAGCGCCACGGTTGCCCAGGCCGAAGCAGCCTTCCACGTGACAATTAACAACTACGTGCTGGGAGCCAACACATTCTTCGCCAATGCCAATCCTCCCACCATTCCAGGCGCGCTTTCCTCGCTCATTATTTCCATCGGTGGTCTGGATAACAGCGTGAAGATGCACCCACTCAACCAGCTATCACCGCACGCTGCGCATAATGGTTTCGGCCCGTCTGACCTGAGCGAGGCATACGACGCCATACCCCTTGAGCAAGCCGGTGATCAGGGCAGCAATCAGACCGTCGCAGTTTTCGAGCTGGACGGCTACCAGAGCAGCGATATTGCGCAGTATCTAAAAAATTATAACCTGGGCAGCCCTAATATTAGCAATGTACTCGTTGATGGCTTCAACGGATCAGCCGGGCAGGGAGCCATCGAAGTGGAGCTGGATATCGAGGTTGTCGCGGCTATGGCCCCAAAAGCGTCGCAGATCATCTACGAGGGACCCAACACGGCACAGGGCGTTAATGACACCTACAACAAAATAGTTACCGATAACAAAGCACAGATCGCTACCATCAGTTGGGGTGAATGCGAAGCGCAAAGCGGTAATGCCGAACTCCAGACCCTCGATGACATCTTCAGCCAGGGAGCGGCCGAGGGCATAGCCATGTACGCGGCGGCCGGCGACTCAGGAGCGTATGACTGCAACGACACCAACCTGGCGGTTGATTCCCCGGCTGATGATCCCAATATCACGGGCGTTGGCGGCACCACCTTGAAACTCAATAACGGCGCGTATAGCAGCGAGTCTGTGTGGAGCAATCCTTCCGATCATTCACGCGGTCCCGAGGGCGTAGGCGGCGGCGGCGGCATCAGCAGCTTCTTCAATGAGCCGAGCTGGCAAGTTGGCCCTGGCGTGCAGAACCAGTACAGCAATGGCAACCGCGAAGTGCCGGATGTCACAGCCGATGCCGATCCTGCCACCGGATATGCAGCTTATTGCACCGTCGCGGCGGCAGGCTGCCCGTCATCGGGTTGGGTAGAAGTGGGAGGCACCAGCGCAGGCGCGCCGTTGTGGGCGGGCAGCACCGCGCTCATCAATAATTACCTGCAACAACAGCAGAAAGCGCGCGTTGGTTTTGCCAATCCTATACTTTATGGCCTGGAAAACCAAAAGACACAGTATCCACCTTACCACGATGTCACCGGCGGCAACAACCTCTATTACCCGGCCACCGCAGGCTATGACGAAGCAAGCGGCTGGGGTTCGCCAGATATCTACAATATGGCGCGCGATATCGCCGCCGGCGTGACGCCGCCAACACCAACACCGACTCCGTCACCAGGTCCGAGTCCGACAGCAACCGCGACCGGCGCATCGACGTCGTCACCCACTCCGACATAGTCCCTTCATGGCGACCGCAAGGGATCGCCATGCCGTCAATTCTTTCTTGGCGCGAACTTTTAAATCGCTCTGTCAGCAGTGAGTAACCTCTTGACAATTCCTTTACCCCGGTGTATTCTATTGTCATAACACATTATTGTTAGTAACAATTACTGTCAGTAACAGTCTTTATTGAGAAAACGCGGGAGATCGATGTCAGAAACAATACATCACGAGCAGAAGCAATCACTGATCAATGAGCAGGTTGAACAGTTTTTTGCTATCTTCTCGGACCTGCGCAGGGTTATGGGAGCGGGATTCAAGCATGCGCACCAGCATGGGTTTAGTACGACGCAATTTATGGTGATGGGGTTGATCGAGAGATGCCAGGCCATGGATGGAGAGGCCTGTACTATCAGTGGCATCGCCGGGCGGCTGGGAATTGACCCTACAACCGTGGTGCGCACTGTTGATAGCCTTGAAAAACGCGGACTGGTAGAACGTCGCCGTGATCGGCAGGACCGCCGCCAGGTCTTCGTTGAATTTACAGATGCAGGCCGCGCCGCGCTCCTGGAAACACACCGGCAATTTATCACGCGCGTTCGCACGATTTTTCTGGCTATGAGTGCGGAGGGGCGCACTTCATTGCTGAGCGGATTGGACGAATTTGTTCAGGTAGGGTTGGGAGTACAAAAAGCGCCAGTAGAGCAAGAACGGGAAGCGGAAAACCAGATTTCTTACTCATAAATTTTTGTTTATTAGCCCCCTTGACAATTAGCGATATATCGTTATACTAAAGGTGAGAATACGATATATCGGTAACATTTGTCATCCTTCGCTGCTCTCAGGATGGCAGCCCGTGAAATGGAGAAGAAGTATGATCAAATTATTGCGATTCATGAAACCGTATCGAGCGATCCTCGTGCTCATAGTCGCGCTGGCTTTTGGGCAAGCCCTGGCGAACCTGTACCTGCCTACGTTGATGGCAAATATCGTCGATTACGGCATTATTAAACAGGATACCGGCTACATCTGGCGGACTGGCGGCCTGATGTTCGTGATAGCCCTGGGAGGCACCCTGGCCGCGATCATCGGCATTTTCTTTTCTTCCCAGGTGGCGACCGGTTTTGGCAAAATCATCCGCGCCAAATTGTTTACCCACGTGCAGCGCTTCTCGCTGCATGAGTTCGATATACTCGGCACATCCTCGCTAATCACCCGCACCACCAACGATACGACGCAGGTGCAGCAGGTTACTGTCATCGCTCTGAATATGATGATCACCGCTCCGATCACGATGGTGGCCGGCATCATTCTGGCGCTCAATCAGGATGTCGGGCTTACCTGGATTCTGGTAGTAGCGATGCCAGTCCTGGTCGCAACCATCGTGCTTCTGTTTAGCAGGGCTATCCCGCTCTTCAGGAGCATCCAAGTGAAACTGGACAGAATCAATCTCATTCTCGACGAGGGGCTGACCGGCGTGCGTGTGGTGCGAGCCTTTGATCGCCAGCAGTACGAGGAGCAGCGCTTTGATGTCGCGAACCGCGATTTGACGGACGTTACCATCCGGGTGAACCGGATGGTGGCCGCGTTGATGCCAGCAATGATGTTCGTACTGAACGTTTCCAGCGTGGCGATTCTCTGGTTCGGCTCCATTCGGGTCAACAACGGGGATATGCAGGTTGGAGCGATGATCGCATTCCTGCAATATGCGATGCAGATTCTGTTCGCGTTGTTGATGGTTTCGATGCTGTTCATCTTTCTGCCGCGTGCGGCGGCCGCGGCCACTAGAATTAACGAAGTGCTGGCGATAGAGCCTGAAATAAACGATGCAGAGCAGGTGAAGCGCGCAGACGACCAGAGGGGATATGTGGAGTTCCAGGATGTGACCTTTAGCTATCCTGGCGCCGAAGAGCCTGCGCTCTCTCACATTTCTTTCAGCGCCGCCCCTGGCGAGGTCACGGCGATCATCGGGGGTACCGGCGCGGGCAAATCGACGCTGGTCAGCCTCATTCCCCGTTTTTACGACGTGGATAGCGGTCGCGTTCTGCTTGACGGCGTGGATGTGCGCGAAATGTCCCAGGAGTACATGCGCGCGAAAATCGGCTTTGTGCCGCAAAAAGCAGTTTTGTTTTCAGGAAGCATCGCCGGGAACATTCGCTATGGCAAAGAAGATGCGACCGACGAAGAGATCAGGTATGCCGCTGATGTGGCACAGGCGAGCGAATTCATTCGGGACATGCCGGACGGTTTTGACTCGGAGATTGCCCAGGGGGGAACGAACGTTTCTGGCGGGCAGAAGCAGCGCCTTTCCATCGCCCGCACGCTGGTAAGAAAGCCGGAAATTTACGTGTTTGACGACAGCTTCTCGGCACTGGACTATAAAACTGATGCCCGGCTGCGATTCGCACTCAAGCAGGAGACGCGCGACGCGACGATGCTGATCGTATCCCAGCGCGTCAGCACAATCATGGACTCGGATCAGATTATCGTGCTGGACGACGGGCATGTGGCCGGTATCGGCCGCCATCGTGAATTGATGAGAACCTGTGAGGTCTATCGTGACATCGTTTCCTCACAGCTTTCAAGTGAAGAAATCGCGGAGGAAATCGCATGAGCGAAGAACGTAAGAAACTACAGCAACAGCGGCAGGGAGGGCCGATGGGCCGCGGCGGCTGGGGAGCTATGGGCAGGCCGGTGGAGAAAGCTAAGGACTTCAAAGGGACGGCCATACGCCTGCTCGGCTACTTTCTGCCGGAGAAATTTCGCTTAGTGATCATCCTCTGCACGGCTATTATCGGCACCGTCTTCAATATCGTTGGTCCGAAAATACTGGGGTTAGCGACCACTAAGCTGTTCGATGGCCTGATCGCGAAGTACGAGGCGTTTGCTCATCACCTGTCTGCTCCCAGCATCGATTTCGGCTACATCGGCACGGTCTTGCTTATCTTGCTTGGATTGTACGTCATCAGCGCCATCTTCATCTACATCCAGCAGTACATTATGGCGGGTGTGGCGCAGAGAACGATGTACAGTTTGCGCAGGAGGGTAGACGAAAAGCTTTCTCGTTTGCCGCTGAAATACTTCGATGGACACACACATGGCGAAATTATGAGCCGTGTGGTCAACGATATGGATAATCTCAGTTCGACGCTCCAGCAGAGTATCACCCAGTTGATCACGTCGCTCGTCACGCTGCTGGGCGTGCTTGTGATGATGCTGACGATTAGCTGGCTCCTCAGCCTGATCATCGTGTTGACTCTCCCGTTGAGCCTGCTCATCACGGTGGGCATCGCGAAACGCTCGCAACAGTACTTCCGCGGACAGCAGCGAGCGCTTGGAGAACTCAACGGCCACGTCGAGGAAATGTACGCGGGCCACAAGATCGTGAAAGCCTTTGGGCATGAAAGAGAAGCTATCGCCGAATTTAACGTGCGCAACGAGCGGCTGTATAACGCTGGCTGGCGGGCGCAGTTTGTTTCCGGCATTATTATGCCGTTGATGCGCTTTGTCGGGAATATCGGCTACGTCTTCGTGGCCGCCGTCGGCGGCATCATGGTGATACAGGGCAAGATTGCCATTGGCGATGTGCAGGCATTTATCCAGTATGCACAACAGTTCACCCAGCCGATTGCTCAGATAGCCAACTTCGCTAATGTGATTCAATCGGCGATGGCCTCGGCTGAACGTCTCTTTGAAATACTGGATGAGCAGGAGGAAGTGCCGGAGACTGAAGACGCGAAAGTCATAGAGCATCCAGAAGGGGCAGTCCAGTTCGAGCATGTC
>DATGGW010000549.1:0-5658 GCA_035308345.1 Ktedonobacteraceae bacterium
ATGCGTATCATGTTGTGTGAAAGTCCGCGCTGTGTTGTCCAGGATACCAACAGTGGCAGTATCAGCGCTGCTTCGATTACCAGCAACAACCAGCTTGGTCCAATAATGAGTTTGTCGGGCAGAAACAGGTATAGTAAACCCAGAGCGAGCACGCCGAATAGCGCTGCTAATCGAGAAACCAGGTGCGCTTGCATATGGGCTTTGTGCGTCGTATCTGTTGAAGTAATATTAGCGCCGGATCGGGTTGTTTCGTTGATTGGTTTCATATAACTGCTTCCCTGTCGATCTTCGCTTGAATGTATTATAGTGTACAGACACATGAGAAACAATCCCAGCGTTATCATAGTGACCGCGCTGTCGCCATGCCTGGTACCTTGATCATTTTTATTTCAGACATTACCAAACATGACAATATCTTCATGACGCAGTCCTATGGAGTGCAAATTGGATAATTTTCTGCTATAGTGGGTGACAAGGGTCTCTAGGGAGAAGTTTTAAGGCGCGTATATGGTAGGGGCGACCCTCGCGGTCGCCCTGAGCGAGTATTTCGTATATGGTAGGGGCAACCCTCGCGGTCGCCCTGAGCGGGTACTTCGTATATAGTAGGGGCGACCCTCGCGGTCACCCTGGGCGGGTATAAGGAAAGGTTCGTATATACCTGTATGAGTTAAGGCGGGGGGTATTATGTGATGATGGAAGTGAAACAGCACCTCGAGCGTCTACATGCCACCGGGACGCTGGCTGCGCTGCTCGATGAAGTGAGCGCAATTACCGATTATCGCACGCTGCGTGATAGTTTGCCGCGACGCCTGGCGCGTTTGCTCTGCTGCCGCTGCGTGTTGCTCTACCAGCGCAGCGGCGAAACGTTGCAGCTTGCCGCAGGGTCCTTTGATGATAGTCCAGGCTGGTCTCCCTCACTACTTGCGGTTGCGCATATCAATCCTATCAATCTGGATGGCGATATGTTAGAACCGCGTGCCTGGCGTACTCGCTGCGCTGTGACTGCGCCGCCCGGACATAACCAGCCAAACTATATCGCCGCCCCTTTGCTCTATCGACAACGCTGCATTGGGGTACTCGTAGCTATTCGCGGCGGCTATGCGTCCGAAACACAGCCTCTCATGCTGCATTCGGAGGCACTGCAGAGCGCGCAGACAAGGCCTGAAAGCTGGTCGAGTGATGATACACGCGTGGTCGAAGTGGTCGCTGGTATTGTGGCAATGCAGCTTGAAAACACACGCTTGCTTGAACGTGACCGGGAGCGCATACATGAACTTTCGCTGCTTAATAGCATCAGCAGGCAGTTCAATTCCACTTTGCATGAATATGAACGAGTGCGCAGCATAGTTGTGCAACGCGCGAAGGAAATCGCTGCTGCCGAGCTGTGCGATTGTGTGCTTGTAGCTGACGCCCCCGAAACCGTCTCATGGATGCCGCCTGATCTGTTAGAGATATTGCTGCATCGTTTCAAGGAGCAGAACGAGACGAACGCCACACCGCTTATCATGGAGCGATCCAGCGGCTCGATTTCTGGCGAATACTTCAATCACCTGTCTTCGCAGATAAAAACCTTTTTTGCCATTCCACTATGGAATAGTCGTGGTGGCAGGCAGTCTTTAACGCCGGAATTGTTCGCTCGCGATGGTCTTGCGGGTTTTCAGCATCAAAAGCGCGAGTCGGAATTATTGGGTGTAGTTGTGGGAGCCTACCATCGCCCCTGGAAACTACGCCGCGAAGAAGTCGTGATGTTATCAGTACTGGCAAACCAGGCCAGTTCAGTTCTCGAAAACATCGCGTTGGTGGGAGATGTTGTAGAGGCGCGTAACGAAGCGCGTAAGTTGCTGCGCCAGGTGCTCGATGATCAGCGTTTCAAAGAGTTAATCCTGGAGAGCATACCGAGTGGGCTGGTGGCAGCCGACCTGCAAGGCGTGATGACTACCGTTAATCACGCGGCCCAGGTAATGCTGGGATATCACCCCTATGAAATTATCGGACAACCCGCGCAGAAGATTTTTCCCTGGCACATATTGCAGCACGTCATCCAGTCGGGCGCATCTCAAAGAGAGGCGCTCGCTGTTACCGATCGTCAAGGCCAGGAAAGGACGCTCGATGTGATGTTTTTGCCCCTGCGCGACGACCGGGGGGAGATGATGGGTGTGCTTGCCACTTTTAATGATGTGACGATGATGCGCCGCCTGGAAGAGGAAAAACAGCGTCTGGACCGGCTGGCTTCGTTAGGCGAAATGGCGGCCAGCGTGGCTCACGAAGTGCGCAATCCCCTGGCCTCGATAAAAACTTCGATGCAGATGCTGCTGGATGATCTGGCTGGCGATGCTTCGCCAGACTTGAGCCAATTCTCCGGCGGGCCACAGATTGATGATGGTATGCGCGACTCTGTGCGCGTTGTGTTGAAAGAGGTTGAGCGGCTGGACTCAATTGTGCGGGATTTGCTGCTCTTTTCCAGGCCGCGCTCGATTCATCCCGTAGAGTGCAGCGTGGTGGAAGTATGCGAACGTGTCTTATCTTTGCTAGCAACACAGTGCAAGGAAGCAAACGTGGTCGTCCATCGCGTCTATTATGATGTGCCGCCGGTGCTTATAGATATTGCCCAGATAGAACAGGTGCTGCTCAACCTGTGTATCAACGCGCTGCAGGCCATGAACGATGGAGGCATCCTTACCATCGCCTGCCAGGTGAGGCACGAACCTTACGCGCGCACCGAAATGGACTCGCTCACAGAAGACCAGCGTTGGGTAGAGATTTCGGTTAGCGATACGGGGACAGGCATCGCCCCGGAACAGCTCGAGCGCATTTTTCAACCTTTTTATACCACGAAAGCGCATGGCATCGGTCTCGGCTTGCCCATCTCGCGCCGCCTGGTTGAAGATCATCATGGCGCTCTGCATGTCGAAAGTCAACTTGGATATGGAGCCACTTTCACCATACAAATCCCATTGAGCGTAGACCTCCCCAGGCGGTCGCCTGCAATGAAAAAAGGGCAAGCTGGCGAGGAGGAGAGGTTGTAGTGAGTTTGACCATACTTATTATAGATGATGAACCACATTTACCGCACCAGTTTGCGCGATTTCTCAAGAAACATGGATATGAGGTCTATACGGCCCCCGATGGTGAGGCGGGCCTGCTCGAATTGCAAAAGAGCACTATAGACCTGGTGCTACTGGATGTGCGTTTGCCGAAGATCGATGGGCTGGAGGTGCTTGGCGAGATTCGCAAAAACGACCAGGCATTGCCGGTTATCATGCTTACCGCCTATGGAGATGTGCAAACGGCGGTCGCGGCCATGAAAATGGGCGCATTGGACTATCTCATTAAAGGGTTCGATCTCGAAGAATTGCTGCTTTCGGTGCAGCGCGGCCTCGAGACCAGCGCCATGCACCGCGAACTGCGCCAGCTGCGCCGCGAACGCAGCGACAATTATCATTTCTCCTATATCGTCGGCCACAGCGAACGCATGCGCGAAGTCTTTGACCTGGTCGCTCGTGTTGCGCGCAGCGCTTCGGCTTCCGTTCTTATTACGGGTGAGAGTGGCACCGGCAAAGAAGTGGTGGCGCGCGCCATTCATGACCAGAGCCAGCGCGCACCTGGCCCATTTCATCCTCTGAATTGCGCTGCTATCGCCAGCAATCTTCTGGAAAGCGAACTATTTGGCTATGAGCAATATGCCTTCACCGATGCGAAGAAACAAAAACGCGGCTTGCTCGAACTGGCCGATGGCGGCACGCTTTTTCTGGATGAAATTGGAGAAATGCCGTTAGAGATGCAGACCAAACTGCTGCGCGTGTTGGAAACACGGGCCTTTTATCGCCTGGGTGGCAATAAGGAGGTCAAGATTGATGTGCGTATCCTGGCGGCAACCAATCGCAACCTGGAAGAGGCGATGAGTAAAGGTTTATTTCGCTCGGATTTATTCTATCGCCTGGCCGTATTGAGCATTGCGCTCCCGCCTCTACGCGAGCGTCCAGATGACATCTTGCTCTTTGCTTCGCGTTTCATCGAAGATTTTAACAAATCGCTCGGAAGGAATGTCCGGCATTTAGCGCCTGAAGCCCGGCGGCTGCTCTTAGCGTATCAATGGCCTGGCAATGTGCGCGAATTGAAAAATGTGATTGAGCGGGCCATGATTCTGAGCAACAGTGATGAGTTGTTGCCCGCGCACCTGCCTGGAGAAATCGCCGGGCGCATCGACGCCAGCAATGGAAGCCAGGTTGATCCCTGGGAGCAGTGGTTAGACCTGAGGCCGCCTGGCCAGGTCTCACTGGAAGAAGTAGTCGGGCGTGTAGAACAGTACTTTGTGCGCTGGGCTTTAGCGACTACACAGCATAATCGCGCTCGCGCTGCCGAGTTGCTCGGTTTTGCGAAGGCAGACCAGTTGCGTTACCTGCAGCGGAAGTATGGTATCGAGGGATGACTAACTGACAAGCACCAGATCTTCCAGCTCGCTCCATACGCACTCTTCTGCCTCTAAGTATCTCAATGGGGTTTTATTTTGATAACTCTCGGTCAATTTTTGCTGAACGCGGGAGCGGAAGGTCTGTAAAATAGCGCGTTGTTCTTCGGCTTTTTTGTGCCGCAATACTCCTAACTGAATGATATCGTGTGGATAGTAGTCTTTGGAATCCAGCGCCAGGGAAATCAAATCGCTAAATGAGCTGAGTAAAGACAAACGCTGCTGTGTGAAGTGGCCAACTTCGATACTGGAAGCCAGCAAACACCCAGCGATATTCCCATCGAGCATAATAGGAGCAGCGGCTGCGCTTACCTCATCTTCTGTTTGATAGGCGGGGAGAAGTGTTTCTTTCCTCAAGTCTTCGATGCTGGCCGGTCGTTGATTTTGCACGACGTACCCTGCCAGAGACTCCATGGCCAGGAAAATAGAAAGGTTTTCGAGATCAGCAATCCAGGGAGGAGTACCCTGACCCATACGTTCGCGCAGGCTGCGAATCTTTCCATCTTTGCGCGGAGGCATACATTGTGCAAGCGTGATCGCCATACCTATTTGGTGGGGATCAAGTTGTATTAGAGCCTGTCTGATGATCTTGTCTAGCAACTCACGGCTGCGGATTACTTCGATGAGTGAGGCGCGGTCGTTCAAAATCCGAATGTAAAATTCAGCGGAGATGTGTTCGGGGTTTTCGTCTCTAATCCAGCTCTCAACGTCGGGAATACTCTGTTTCATGGCCTCGCGCAGCTCTTGACGGTGCTGCGGCTGCACATTCTGCAATAGAGCAATCAGGTGATTGCGATTGGGCTGGGTCCCATCTCTTAACCAGCGATTAAGTGTCATGGGATTGATACCCAGGGCATTCACCAGCCGTTGGCGCTCTCCAGGTATTTGAATGATAGACTGTAAGACAGATTGCCACGATAGGGAGGTAGACCTCGTCATGCCATCCCCCTTCTTGCTCATATTTATAAAATGAATGATGCTTCCTGTATAATAGCAGAGCAAAGAAAGGCCGTCAACAGGTAGGAGAGGTATTACGTGCATTGAGCAAACAAAGCTTAGAAATATAGATTGCATATAAATCTAGCGGTAGGATACCTCTATCTGGTGGATGGGCATAAGACCCCCTTGCGCAAGCGAAGCAACGGGCGAGGCCGGATTGAAGCAGGACAAGAAGCCTCGCTTTTCGCCTT
>DATGGW010000550.1:0-8427 GCA_035308345.1 Ktedonobacteraceae bacterium
TATCCAATCAGAAAGTTGCAACAGGTAACATACCAATGCCGACGGTTACAATCGTATCACAACCAATAGTTCCTACTCCCAGGTCAAACCCAACGCCTACGGTTGTCTTCAGACCCACACCAAATCCAGCCACTCCGAGTCCTTGCCCGGCGGTGAATTGTAATCCGTGGGGGTATAACTTTATTCCAGGCAAGCTCATTCGTCATCCCCCGGACAATTTTTGTCAGTATTTCAACTGCACAGCGAGTTTCCGCAACGGAAACGGGTATGTGGAAGAGTGTCAAGACGGAACGTACAGTTTGACAGGGGGCAACCAGAACTCCTGCTCGTATCATGGTGGTGATTTGCGCACGCTCTATGACCATTGAAATCCATCGTGGCGACCGCACGGGACTTAAAAATCGCCCTACCTGCTACCAGACGTTTGGAGATAATGCGTGTCACCCTGAGCGCAGCGAAGGGTCTGGCTCGCCGGGCGCAGAGAGACTCCGCGGAGTTTACCCTTGAGCGCAGCGAAGGGCTCAGCATGACAGCGCGAACCCCTCTCCAGTCCGCTTGCGGGAAGCCTTATCTCCAAACGTCTGCCTGCTCGCACTGTAAACTTGACATCCGATTCAAGCCCGTCCTATACTGAACGCACCGTAACTTGAACTACTAGAGAGGTTCTGAAACATGGCAGATAGAAAAGCTCCCGGCGCGCTCCAGGTAGAGAAAACGCCTGATTTTGAAGCAATGGTGATCGGCGCGCATCCTGATGATGATGATTTCGGCACGGCTGGCACCAGCGCGCTGTGGGTTAAGCAGGGCAAAAAAGTCGTCTGGGTCGTCATGACCGATGGCACAGAGGGCAGCGAGATTCCCAGCCTCATAGATACCGATTTGATGCTGACGCGCGAACAGGAACAGCGCATGGCCTGTGAAACGCTGGGCGTGCAGGCAGTAGAATTTTTGCGCTATCGCGATGGACATCTTACCAACAATGAAGATGCGCGTAAGGCTATTGTGCGCCTGATCCGCAAATATCGCCCGTGCGTAGTCTTCACGCATGACCCGACGCAGCACTTTTTCGCGCCCGACCCTGATGAAAAACCTGACGATACTGCTTACCTCAATCACCCCGACCATCGAGCCACCGGCAATATCGTTCTGGATGCCATCTTTCCCGCCGTTGGCAACCCGCGATCCTACCGCGAACTGCTTGCAGAAGAGCTGCCACCATATCAGGTGCATGAACTCTATCTCTTTTTCGCCGAACACGTAAACACCTACATCGATATCAGCGAAACCATTGAACTCAAGGCCAGGGGGCTACAATGCCATGCCACCCAGTTCGAGCCAGAATTCAATATGCTCGACATGGTTAAACGATGGGCCGAGGGAACCGCCAAAGAAGCAAAAGAGAAGAAAAGCCTGGATATGCAGTACGCCGAAGCTTTCCGCAGGGTCAAACTCCACGTGCCAAAAGAAGAAACGCCCGCAGAGCCACTTCCGTAGTCATTGTAGGGGCGACCCTTGCGGTCGCCCTCGTCCCCCTCAATTGTGCCGGGGGCCCTTGATGTGGGAACCTTCGACCCGTGCGGTCGCCCTCGTCCCCTCAATTGTGTCGGGGCGCTTGATGCGGGAACCCTCGACCCTTGCGGTCGCCCTTGTCCCCTCAATTGTGTCGGGGCGCTTGATGCGGGAACCTTCGACCCTTGCGGTCGCCCTCGTCCCCCTAAGCAGGCGTAACAACCGCTGAATAACCTGCCCACCACTTCATAAATTGAGCGCGCGACAACGAATGCCGGTTATAGAGCGAAGAGTCCGCAAAAAACACCGTCTGGCTATTGCCGCCGATGACGACCACCAGGTGCCCACCTGGGTAGCGTGCAGGAGGCCAACTAACTATAACCGGCTCACCCCGATTAGCTGTGGCAATCACCTGGTCATACGATAAGCTATACCCCCAGCTTGCCTTGAAGCCGAACTTCGCGACGGTGCGCGCGACGCCGCTATCGTCAACTAATCCCAGCGAAGGTGTGATCTCATTCAGCGACGCTTCCACTTTCAAAATATCGGCGATACGGTAATTATGCCCGTAAGCGTTGATAACCTCTGTCATAGCTGCCGCCGAGCAAGCAGAATATGCCCATAAGTTATAATCCTGAACCGAGTCGTATTGGCCTGGATCGAGCTGGCTAATGCGTACAACATGCTGCGACGCGCCATAAAGTGGCGGCTCATTAGTCGCTGGGCTAGCCTGTGCCTGCTGGTACTGCGAACCATCGGCAAACCAGGTCAGATTAAATACTGCATCGCGAGGAAGCAAGAGATTGAACGCGAACACACCCACCAAAAATATCGAGGCAAGGCCGATCACTATCACCACCCAGTGAACGGGCTTCCCGGCTCTCCGCCCGCGCAGACGCCCACCCGGCGAAGAGATCGAAATACCCCGCGAAGCGCGGTAGGCAAATATCACTTTTTCTTCACTGGACTGCGTTTTGAACGAGAGATAAAAGCCTGCTGAGGTGACAAGCAAGGCGAAAATAAAAAGGGTGACCAGCAAGTAGGGCATGAATACTAGCTCCTGGAAAGCTACCAGTTAACAGCTTACTGGCATGAGAAAGGTGATGGCATAGTACAATTTTTCTACAACCTTCATATTGAAGTATACCACAACCCATCATGCAATTCAACGGATTTTATGGGATTTTTAGGCCCTCCCGGAATGTTTCGTAGGGACGCGATTTATCGCATCCACCAACATCATCGTGATAATCACCCACCAACATCACCGCCATAATCGTTAACCCTACCATATGGTGATTCCCCATAAGTCGGCCAGAGATGCTTCGCTGCGCTCAGCATGACACATCCCCTGGCTGTCATGCTGAGCGCAGCGAAGCATCTGTCGCGCGAGTCGCCCAACAGACCCGGCTCACGTCGCCTCGATGACTTATGGGGAATCACCAGCTGCCACATGATGACACAACAGGAAAATTGGTATATGATAGCTCTTGAACAAGAAACTCAATCATATCCGAAAATGCGATGAGGACAGCAACGATGTACATCTACTATATTTTGCGCGGAACTCAGGCAGACAAAGCAATCGAACGCGATGGCGATGTCGCAGCGGAACAATTTCCAGGAATAGACCTGGATGATGGCCCGGCCATCATTACCTACCTGACGAAGAATATAATCACCGAGCCGGTCCTCTGGGCAGAATGCGACCTGACCGATGACTTCTTCAATCGCGAGGATACCTTCCTCCTCTATGACGGTCGCTGGATGCGCCGCTCTGACACACCGTGGAGGAGAGATAGAGGATAATAACTATTCTCCATCCCTCATATCATATAGCTCTACGCTTCGATATGCGTCGCATACTTGCTGCGCAGCACCTTTTTATCGAACTTGCCCACGCTGGTCTTGGGGATAGCCTCCACAAACTCTACCCCGTCGGGCAGCCACCACTTCGCCACGTGCGGGCGCAGGTACTCGATGATCTCATCCGGCATAATCTGCCCGGCGTAATTTGGTTTTGCGACAACAAAGGCCCACGGGCGCTCATCCCACTTTGGGTGTGGCAAGCCGACCACGCACGCTTCCAGCACTTTTGGATGCCCCATTATCAAATTTTCCAGGTCAACAGAGGAGATCCATTCGCCGCCAGACTTCACCAGGTCCTTGGTGCGGTCAACCAGCTGGATGATGCCATCGTCATCGACGACCGCTACATCACCGGTGCGCAGCCAGCCATCGGCAAATTTTTCATTCGACTCGCTGTCATGGAAGTAGGCGCGGGCGATCCAGGGACCACGCACCTGTAGCTCGCCAAAAGTTTTGTCATCCCAGGGAACTTCTTCTCCACTTTCGATATTAACCACGCGGAAATCCACGCCCGGCACGACTGTTCCCTGCCTGGCCCTGATGCGGAATTGCTCCGCCGGCGGCAGATCACGCTGGTAGCTGCGCAACTTACCTAATGATCCCAGGGGCGAGGTCTCGGTCATGCCCCATCCCTGCACAAGGTTCAGGTTATGACGCTGTAATCCTTCAATTAAGGATTTCGGCACAGCAGAACCGCCGCAGATCATCATTCGTACAGAAGAAAGATCGAACGACTCTTTTTCAAGCAGGGCTAACATGCCAATCCAGATGGTCGGCACACCGCCTGTAACTGTCACGCGCTCTGCCTCCATCAGGCGAGCAATTCGCGCGGGGTCCATAAAACGACCGGGCATGATAATTTTGCAACCCATCATCGTGCCCGCGTGCAGGAAGCCCCAGGCATTGACATGGAACATCGGCACTATAGGCAGGATGGTATCCTGCTCCGAGAGACCTACACTATCGGCCATTCCAACGCCCATTGAATGCAGGAAAATGGAACGATGACTATAGACAACCCCTTTAGGATTGCCGGTCGTGCCAGAGGTATAGCACATAGCAGCCGCCTCGTTCTCGTCGAGGTTCGGCCAATCGATATGATCGGGCTGATCGCCAATAAATGTTTCATAATCGACCGAGGGCTGCAATTTGCCCGTCGATGCAGGCGCGTCACCCATAATGACATAGAGCTTTACCTTTTTCAACTGATCGGCCTGCTTCTCCAGAAGCGGCACAAGATCGCCATCTACGAAGATGATCGAGTCCTCCGCGTTATTGATGATATACACCAGTTGCTCCGCGAAGAGACGGATGTTCAGCGTATGCAGCACAGCCCCCATACAGGGAATGGCAAAATAGAGTTCCAGGTGCCTGTACGTATTCCATCCGAAGGTCGCGATACGATCCCCCTTTTTCACTCCCGCGCGTTGCAAAGCATTAGCAAGCTGCGCAGTGCGCTTACCCCATTCCCGGTAGGTGTAGCGATGCAGGCCGCTATCCGTCTGCGTCACGATTTCCTTCTTGAAGAAGAGACGCACAGCGCGATTGTAGGCATGCTGTAGCGTCAAGGGATAGTCCATCATTAAGCCTTCCATTGAACCCTCCTGCTGCAAAGAAACATACGTGATTGAATGGTGGAACAATTGAAACAGAGCTATGCTTATTCTACAAGCACAAGAGGCGTTGTGCAAGGGGATCGATCATAGTAAGGGCGGGGGCGGTTGAGCGGAGCGGTGGGGACCCTTGCGGTCGCCCTGGCAATCATTCACTAGCCCTGGATTATCAATCATGAACCCTTGACGTCACAAGCTACTTGATTTACGATATCTCTACAGTCAAAACGACCGGCTTCTCACATTGTGCCAAAAACGACCGGCCCAGGTCGTCTATGTAAAGGGGAAAAAGCATGTCATCGAGCCTACGCAACATCACTATTGAAGACCTGTATAAGTACAAACCCGTAAGCCACCCACGCATCTCGCCCGATGGCAAGCGAGTCGCCTTTGTCCTCACCACTATCGACGAACGCAAGCAAGAATATCGCAATTCCATCTGGATAGTCCCCAGCGAAGGCGGCGAGGCAAGGCGCTTTACGGCAGGTCCGGCCAACGCGCATAGTCCCGCCTGGTCGCCCGATGGTCGCTGGCTGGCGTTTGTTTCAGAGCGTGAGGGAGAGTCTGCCAACAAAGATGAAAAAGAGCAGAAGAAACTGGGCAAAGGCAAACCTCAGTTATGGCTCATCTCAACGAGCGGCGGGGAAGCGCGGCAACTGACATTCATGCAGCATGGGGCATCCAGCCCGGTCTGGTCGCCAGACAGCAAGCATATCCTCTTCAGCGCCCCCGTCGGCCCGGCAGACGAAGAAACTGCGGATGGCAAGCCGCTGCCTAAAGTTCGTGTGATCGACAGGCTATGGTACCGCCTCGATGGCGTGGGCTATATTTATGAACGCCGCAGTCATCTCTTCCTGATCGATGCTAATGGGGGTGAGGCACAGCAGTTGACCGATGGCGACTGGGACGACAGCGACGCGGCATGGTCGCCCGATGGCTCGCACATAGCTTTCACCTCCAGTCGTGAAGAAGATCGCTGGCGATTTCCCAATCCCGATGTCTATACGCTGGCATTCAACGACGGCAAAGCGGGCGAGCTACACTGCCTGACGGATAGTTCGATGGCATGCAGCGCCCCATCCTGGTCGCCTGATGGCCAAACCATCGCGTTCCTTGCTTCGCTCAAAATTCGCTCTGGCGGCCACACCGACATCTACACTATTCCCGCCAATGCCGGGCGCAGCGCGGCAACCTGCCTGACGTGGGATTTTGAGGGCAGCTTCCAGGATTGGACCAACAGCGATATTGGCGATGAGCACCTCGCGCCCGCCCCCGCCTGGTCGTCCGACGGCAAGACAATTTATGGCCTGGCGACTCACCGGGGCGCGTCGCGCATCTTTGCCCTCGCCCTGGGCGGCGCAGACAAGCAGCCGCCAACGCTCACACCGGGCGACATACACGTGCGAGATTTCAGTATCGACCGCTCCGCAAACAAAATGGCGCTGCTAATCGGCAGTCCAACGCGGGTGCAGGAAATCTTTGTGCGCGCAACCACCGCATCCGGTGAACTGCGCCGCGTGACCGGTTTCAACGAAGAACTGCTCAGCGAAATGGCATTATCCACCCCTGAATATATGCCCTACACGGGCGTGGATGGCTGGCCAATGGACGGCTGGGTAATGAAGCCACACGACTTCGACCCATCTAAAAAGTACCCGCTGATCGTAGAAATACACGGCGGTCCCGCCACGCAATACGGCTTTGGCTACTTCCATGAGATGCAACTGCTGACTGCGGCTGGCTACGTGGTGTTATTCACCAATCCACGCGGGAGCCTCGGCTACGGGCGCAACTTCTCTCTGGCGGTGCGCGGCGCATGGGGCGAGAAAGATTCGCTGGATATCATGGCAGGCGTGGACGCGCTCTTGCAAAAAGGATACATCGACGAGCAGCGTATGGGCATCACCGGCGGCAGCTACGGCGGCTTCATGACCAACTGGCTCATCAGCCATAACAACCGTTTCAAAGTCGCAGTGACCGACCGCAGCGTAACTAACATTGCCTCCGGCTTCGGTTCAAGCGATTTTGGCTGGGTATTCGCCGACGACGAACTGGATACGACCCCCTGGGAAGACCTTGAGCGCTACATGCAGATGTCGCCTATTAGCTATGTAAAGAACATCCACACGCCGCTGCTCATCATCCACAGCGAGCAGGACTTGCGCTGCAACATCGAGCAAGCCGAACAACTCTTCGCCGCGCTGAAATACATGGGACGCGAAGTGTTGTTAGTGCGCTTCGAAGGCCAGAGTCACGGCATGTCGCGCGGCGGCCATCCCAAACTGCGCATCGAACGCCTGAAGCACATCCTGGGCTGGTTTGAGAAGCACCTGGCGCAGTAAATTCCAGGGGCGACCGCAAGGGCACTACTCCCGTAGTCATTGTAGGGGCGGGAGTGGTGAGGTGAGGGGTGGAGACCCTTGCGGTCGCCCTCGTCCCTCCCGACGGGTGCGGCAACCTTTGCCCCTTGCAGTCGCCCTCGTCCCTCCCGACGGGTGTGGCAACCTTTGCCCCTTGCGGCCGCCCTGGAAGTCTACGGCTCCAACATCCCGATCTTATTACTGCCCGCCTCGGTAAACCACAGGGTGTCGTGCGCGCCCACCACGAGGCCAAGCGGTAAGCTGCCGGCGGTCGGGATGGTATAGTAGACAAAGCGGTTTGTAGCAACATCCAGGCGCGCAATCACACCGATGGCTGAGACCGTCACCCACACCTCGCCTGTAGGGGTGATGGTCACGCCATACAGACCACCAGTATTGCCGCTGGACGATGGCGCATAATAGAGTTTGACGGCCCCCGTCGCAGGGTTAAGAGCAACCAGCAGGCCGGTGGTAAACGCGGTGGCCCAGATTGTTCCATGCGCATCGCTGGCGATTTCCATCAGTGCTGTATTGATCAGATTAACCGGAAAGTAGCTGATCGCGCCCGTTACCGGGTCAAGACGACCAAATCTGCTGTTAGATGCCTCGGTAAACCACACCACCCCCCGCGGATCAATCGTAATGCCGTATGGGTACAACGCCTGGGCGCCCTTTGAGCTGAGCAATGGATACTGCCGCACTGAGCCATTTCGTGGGTCAAGCTCGCCGATAGCATTGGCATTGAGTTCCGTAAACCAGACATTCCCATGGCTATCCATCACCAGGTCGTTTGGCGCTGCTGGCAGGGTGAGTGTTTTGCCGGGATTGCTCGGATCGGGCGCAGTGACATTGGACAATTGGTAGAGCCGGAACTGCTTCGTCGCCGGGAAATAATGGCCGATATAATTGGCGTACTGTTCCGCGTACCAGATGGTATCATCTGCCGCGACCGCTAATCCCATAATGCCGCTCACTCCGTGCAAAGGCGTGATCTGCTCAAACGTTCCCGTATGTGGATCAAACATCGCCAGGTAGTTCTTGTTCATCTCGCCAAACCAGATACGCCCCTCGTGGTC
>DATGGW010000551.1:0-6815 GCA_035308345.1 Ktedonobacteraceae bacterium
CAAACACCTCACCCTCTGGTGGGCGATAACCCTCCGTATAGAGCTTGAAATGATGAATCAGGGCTTCCATACTTCCCGTTAGCTGCCACCTGGGCGGCGGTGCGATTTTAGGATTGTTGACGCGGTACGCCCCCGTCGGCATGCCATCTATGGCCTGGTTAACGATACGCAGGCTCTGCTCCATCTCCAGCATACGCACCAGGTAGCGATCATAAACATCACCGTTGGAGCCAACCGGGATATCGAAATCGAATTGTTCGTAGCCGCTGTAAGGGAATGCCTTGCGAATATCCCACAAAACGTTGCTGCCGCGCAGTACCGGGCCGCTTGTGCCATAGGCGATGGCATCCTGCGCGCTCAGCAGGCCCACACCTTTCGTGCGTTCAAGCCAGAGCTGGTTGTTCGTGAGCAGGTTATGGTATTCATGCAGGCGGTCGGGAAAGTCACTGGTAAATGCCCGCACTTTCTTCTCGAAAGCGGGCGTCAGGTCGGCTTGCAAGCCGCCGGGGCAGATGTAGCTGGTCATCATGCGCGCACCGGATACCTCTTCAAAGATATCCAGGATCATCTCGCGCTCGCGGAAACAATAGAGGAAGACGCTCATAGCGCCGAGGTCGAGCGCGTGCGTGCCGAGCCACACCAGGTGGCTGGCGATACGCTGCAATTCTGCAAGCAGAACGCGCATGTACTTGATCTTGTCGTTGATCTCGTCTTCAATGCCCAGCAGCTTTTCGACCGCCAGCGAATAGCCCAGGTTGTTGTTCAGGGGAGCCAGGTAATCCATGCGGTCGGTGAGCACCAGGGCCTGGTGATAGGTTTTGGCCTCGGCAGTCTTCTCGATGCCGGTATGCAGGAAACCAATATCCGGTACAGCCTTAATGACGGTTTCGCCATTGATGGTCAGGATCAGGCGCAGCACTCCATGTGTGCTGGGATGCTGCGGCCCCATGTTGATGGTCATGGTATCGATATGCTGTCCATCCGCGCCGACCTGGCTGTCTTCCACGGTGTATGGCGTCTCTATCTGTTGTTTCTGCATATGCCCTCGTTATTATTGCCTTTACCCGGATTCCAGGGCGACCGCCAGGGTCGCCCCTACCATATTATTCCCTTTACCCGGTTTCCTGCTCTATTCCAGGGCAACCGCCAGGGTCGTCTCTACCATACACGAGCCTAGGTTTTCTCGGTTCCTGGCTCCTGGCTCTGGTTGATATTACTGCGGTTCTCATTCATTTCGCGGCTAAAGGGCGTGCGCATAGTCTGGCTGCCCACGCCTGGATCAACGTCGTATGGCACCTGTCCGCCCCAGTGTGGCTCAGGCAGATCAAAGCCGGAGAGTGGGTAGTCTTTGCGCAGGGGGTGAGTCGTCCAGTCCATCGGCATCAGGATACGGCGCAGGTCAGGATGGCCGCTAAAAGTGAGGCCAAAGAGATCGTATATCTCGCGCTCATACCAGTTGGCGGCCGGCCATATACCCGTGACGCTCGGTACAGCGGGATGCTCTTCGCGCTTAGCGCCCACACGCACTTTGAGGCGCAGTTCGCATTGATTGGGTATAGAGAGCAGGTGATAGACCACGTCGTAGCGCGGTACGCGCTCCGGCCAGTCTACCGCAGTGACAGTAGAGAAAAAATCGTAGCGCAGAGTTTTGTGAAGATATGCGCACACGGCCAGCAGGTGTCCAGTTTGCAGCACAATGGTTTGCTCGCCGCGAAAATCGCTTGTTTCAAGCACAGCCTGCGGAAATTTCTCCCGCACCATCTCGAGTGTCGATGTCGCCGTAATCGCCATGTTCTCTTCTCTCAGTTCCTCTTGTCCAGGGCGACCGCAAGGGTCTTCACCACACATCTCCTCCACTTCCGCCCTTACAATGACTACGAAATCAGATTATCCCTACAATTCCTCGCCAATCGGGCCTACCAATTTCATACCACTGGCCTTCAAAGGATCGGGGGGATTGGGAATACCTTCACGGATTTTGCGCTGGAGTTCATTGAAGCCGTAGAGCAGCATCTCCGGCGTCGGCGGACAACCGGGGATAAACACATCTACGGGCACAATTTTATCCACTCCCTGCACAATGGCATAATTATTGAAGACGCCGCCGCATGACGCGCAGGCACCCATGGCAATCACCCACTTGGGATCGGGCATCTGATCGTAAATCTGCCGTAGTACAGGAGCCATTTTGATGGAACAGCGTCCCGCGACGATCATCAGGTCAGCCTGGCGAGGCGACGCACGATATACCTCCGCGCCAAAACGCGCCAGGTCAAAACGGTCCGCGCTGGTAGACATCATTTCGATAGCGCAGCAGGCCAGGCCAAACAAGGCCGGCCACAGCGATGAGCTGCGCCCCCAGTCGATCAACTTGCTGACCTGGGTTGTCAGAATGCCAGCTTCCCCATTCTTCACATGCAGTTCGCGGCTCTGGCGCGGCGTCTGGGTGTTGGAGTAGGCTTGCACCGGCTCCCAGGGGTTTTTTAATCCCATGTGAAAGCTCCCTTTCGCCACACATAGATATAACCAACCAGCAGAATCGCAAGGAAGATGAGCAGCTCAATCAACCCCAACAACTTGATCTGGTGAAGCAGAATGGCCAGTGGATAGAATGAGACAATTTCGATATCGAAGACAATAAACAACATACCCGTCAAAAGATATTTGACGGGAAAGCGGCGCCTGGGCGCTTCAATCTCTTGAATGCCACATTCGTAGGGCGCCAGCTTCTCCGGCGTTGGCTTCTTTGGTCCTAAAAAAGCCGTCAGCACCATCACCAGGAGACCAAAGAGAACAGCCAGCGTCACCAGGATAAAAATGGGGAGTGTTCCCATGCGCGGGATCCTTCATTTCTCTCAAATAGTCTGTCTGCACAGAGCCAACAGGGTCAGGCCAGTTGCAGCGCACCCTGTCTGGTGTATTTTGTACACTTCGTTCCCTCGTATGGTAGCACAGCACGCCTGGAGTGTCAAATGAGGAGAAGTATGAGCCACCAGGGCAATAATTCACAGACCTTGAAGTCTATATATACCAGTTCTCAACTGGCATCCCTTGCAAATACCAGTCAGTCGTCGTAATACCCTGGGGGTAATGCACTGTCCTCTTGACCAGGCCGCCGGGGTTGGTAAACCCGCTAATCGGGTGGCCTTGCTCCGCCAGCAGCAGGCTGTCATGCCAGATGGGACCCGCGCCATCTACGCCCGTCACATTCACCATTGGGGAATTGTCGTTGTTGCCCGCCCACACGCCCATCACATAATCGGTGGTGTAGCCCACCGTCCAGTTATCGCGAAAATCCTGCGAGGTGCCGGTTTTTGTGGCAGCAGGACGGATAGGCCCGGGATTGCCCTCGTAACATTGGGTCTGCGTATTACTGTAAAGGTAAAGCGCGCTGCACTTGCCAAACTCGAACGTGCGCGATGTGTTGTCACTCAGAACATTGGTCATCAAAAAAGCAACTTGCTTGCTGATGACACGCGTGCCGTTAGAAGCAAAATGGTAGATGAGGCGGCCATTGGTATCCACGACTGTATCGATGGCATGCGGCGGGATGCGCACTCCACCATTGGCGAACACGCCATAGGCTGCTGTTTCGTCGAGCAGGTGAACACTGAGCGTTCCCAGCACCATCGTGTAGTTGGGCGTTCCCTCATAACTGGTAATACCCATCACTTGAGCCGTATGCAGGGCGGGCTGCACGCCAACCTTCGTCAACAACTTG
Source organism: Ktedonobacteraceae bacterium (assembly GCA_035308345.1). GTDB lineage: Bacteria > Chloroflexota > Ktedonobacteria > Ktedonobacterales > Ktedonobacteraceae > CF-113. The sequence continues at coordinate 3,722 of DATGGW010000551.1, forward strand.
ACGGCTGGCACGTTGAACGAGTTTTGCAGCGCGTAGCGAAAGGGAATCAGGCCGTGAAAGCTCAGGTCGTAGTTGCTCGGCGTGTAAGGCGGCAGACCGCAGCAAAGTTGGATAGTGAACGGCGCATCCAGCACAGGCATGCCGGGACTCAAGCCCTCCGCAAAGGCGGTGGCATAGATAAATGGCTTAAAGGAAGAACCGGGCTGGCGATAGCCCTGGCTCGCCACGTCAAACTGGGACTTGACAGGGTCAATGCTGCCCAACAGGACGCGAATATCACCATTGTGGTAGTCAATCAAGACCTCTGCCGCGTTCGACATGTTATGTGCCTTCGCCAGCGCGCTGATATGCTGCTGCGCGATCTTAAGCACCTGGTTTTGTAGGGGTAAGTCGAGCGTGGTATACACCTGCAGCCCGGCACGCGCCAGGTCACTCAGCTTGACATGCAGCGTCTTTGTCAGTTCGTTCAAGGCGTAATTCGAGAATTGAGGCGCGAGATCGTTATGGATGACTCCGTGATGCAGGAAACCGGGCTGTGCCGCTTCCTCAATAGCATTGTTCTCTTGCGCTACGGTGATATAGCCCTGCGTCCGCATCAGGTGCAGCACGTCACGCATGCGCGAGTAGGCCGCGACAGGATTCAGGTATGGGTCAAGCACCACCGGTGATCGCGGAATGCCCGCCAGCACGGCAGCCTGCGCGATATCAAGTTGTGATGCCGCGCTATGACCGGGTTTATCCTGCAAGTCGAAGTAGATATAGGCGGCAGCATCTGCTCCATAGGCCTGCTCACCATAGTAAATAGTATTAAGGTACATCGACAATATCTGCTGTTTGGTATAGTAGCGTGTGATCTGCGGGGCCAGGATGATCTCTTGAAGTTTGCGTAAAATGGTGTCCTGATTTCCTACTATAGCATTTTTGATCAGCTGCTGCGTAATAGTGCTGCCGCCCCCGACAATGCGATGATTCGAGAGGTCGTCAATGGCGGCGCGCACAATGCCGGTGATATCGTAGCCGGGATTTGTCCAGAAATATTGATCTTCGGTGGCTATTTCAGCATGGATAAGATCAGGGGAAATTTGTGAGAATGGCACGGTGGTTTGCAACCCCTTGTCTACCATCTGGTAGATGAGCGTGCCATGCATATCATACATTTTCAAGCTGTCGCCGGGCAAAATATCCGCCAGCGTAGTGACATCCTGCTGGTAACGCAGTTGGGTTGCCTCCACTACAGCGGTCAACGTCACCAGAACACTGGCCACCACGAGCATGATGACCAGCGCGCCCAGCGCCATCGGCAGCATAGTTACCTGCGTGCCAATACGATCAATGGCCGCGTATTGCTGGTTGCTGCGGTGCAGGTTCTTACGCTTGAAGTAGCGCCGCGTGCGCCAGCCGGTAGGCGCAACTTTGCGATGTGGAACAGGATAGTACGCGCCCCTGTTGGGTCTCTGCGGAGCATCATTCAGTCGCTGCGCGGCCGCCGCCCGACTGCGCGCGGGCAACTTCGCTGGTTTCGCTGTATCGGATGCGCCAGGCGCAGGTATCAATTGCTGCTTGTCGTCAGTTTGCAACGCTTTCCGACTCCACTTACACAGGCTTCGATGAGAGCGGGCGCGATAAATCGAACCCCTACATATATTGTAACGCGTGTACAACCTATCAACGTCTCACAAGGGGAGACGAGTAACAAATAGGATAGAAGTTGAAAACTATCTCACAATAGTCTAGAATAGACGCCAATCTGGATAAACTCGTTCAGATTGTTCGGGTATAGATAAGCGTAGGAATGAGGCAGGATCATGCGTATGAAAGAGAGTTTGTGGATGATTGAAGATAGCCCCACCTTTTCCTCCACGCCTGCCCCACGGATAATCTCCTCTTCTACGATGAGAACCGCTCTGTATGAGAAGTTCAAGTCTCGCATAATGATGAGCCCCGTGCTGGATAGGACACTGGTCAGTTTCCAGGGGAACAAGTACACGCCGTTTTCTAGCTGGTTTAAGTACAGGGAGGGATTTTCAGAATCCCTCGTCACCTACCTGCTACAACAGCTTAAATCTGAACCAGGAATTTTACTTGACCCCTTTTCGGGAGCCGGTTCAGCCCTATTTGGTGCGAGTACGCTGGGTTGGCAAACAAAGGGTATCGAAGTCCTCCCGGTGGGCATATATGCAACCAGAGCGCGATTGATCGCATCAAGAATACATGCTGGAGAACTTCACGAAGCTATTGCGCAACTCAAACAGATAAACTTTGCAACGTATTTTAACCAGGAGTATGCATTTCAGCATATCGCGATTACACGTGGGGCTTATTCTACTGAAGAGGAAAAGCAACTGGTTGGTTATCGAACCTATTGTTACTGTGCAATAAGAAATGATGACATGCGCGCATTGCTGCTCTACGCTGCTTTTTGCATTCTTGAAGAGATTAGTTATACGCGAAAAGATGGTCAATATCTGCGCTGGGATGTCCGTTCAGGTCGCTCTCAAGGAAAGAAACCTTTTAACAAGGGGCGTATTTTGACTTTCCGTGAAGCCATTTTCCAAAAGCTTGAACAAATCGCCGCTTCCCTGGATAGAGATACTATCCAGCAGCCATTATTTAATGATGACACTGTGCTCCAACCGGGATCTCCTGTTCATGAACCAGAACTCTATGAAGGTTCGTGCCTTGAAATACTTCCACATATGGAAGCAAATTCTATCGACTTCGTCCTGACTTCCCCTCCTTATGCGAACCGCTATGACTACACACGCACCTACGCGCTGGAACTGGTCTACCTCGGCTGCAACGAAGAAAAGGTAAAGCGGCTGCGCCAGGCAATGTTATCCTGTACGGTTGAAAATAAAGAGAAACGAGCACAGTTGCGGCACCAGTACACATCCATGGGGCAAGAGCATACTTTCCGCCAAATTGAGGCCGTGTTCAATGGCCAGGCAGCATTACAAGAGGTGCTGGCAGCCCTAGAGGTCTATCGACAAATGGGACAGCTGAACAATGAAAATATCTCTCGTCTTGTACGCAACTACTTCTATGAGATGTGCTTCGCAATTTATGAATTGGCACGTATCGTAAAGCAGGAGGC